>NZ_JBQWAS010000021.1:0-162500 GCF_052492075.1 Haloleucobacter albus | reverse complement strand
ATGATATCGACGGTGCCTGCCTGGTCGGGCAAAACCATGGGCCGTCGCGTGCGGCGAGATATGGTGTTGCCGCTTTTCGTGCTGGTGGCGCTCTTCTTTGCCTTGCTTGCCAGCTATCCGTGGATCGTGCTGTCCGTATGCTCGGTTTTGTATCTGGCCTTGTTGCCAATTTCGACTCTGCGATACCGGCGGCTCATGAAGGTTTGGCAGGCCGAAAAGGCGGGTCATCCAGATTGAACGGCTGAGTCTGCACGCCTGTGGTCTATGCGCCGCATGCGTGCAGAATCTCATTTTTGCACCCCATCTTCATCGTCAAGATGTAAAGATCGACGCCTTCAACTCTGCCGTGGGCTTGTGGAAGACGGTGAAGAGGCCGAGCCTGTCACCTTTTTGAGACAGTGTCGGGTGGCATGGGCCGCTTCCTCCTAACCCCCCGCAGCACAAGACTCTTCGTCGCTCTCCCCAACGCTCTGATGCGATATGTTGTGCGTCTGTCATGATGCGCGTACAATATATGCGCAAATCGACCCCATTGACGGGGTATGGGACTCGCTCTAGCGTCTCGCAACTCAGCCTCCCATAGCAGGCATTTTGCCCGTTCGGAGGCTGGTTGCGTCTGCTGCACAATATAGTTTGCACCCTTGGGGCCTCGTTTCCGCAGGCTTCCGGGAACGCCTCGTTATGCCCTGCTTCAGGCAGGGCGATCGTCAGTGAGAGCTGTCGCCAGATAAGGCTGACATAAGGGAGAAGGTCATGCGCTTTGAACGTCGATACACGCAGGAAGGACGTTCCCCTTACGCTGATATCGCGTTCCGCACGACCGTCAGCGAAATTCGCAATCCGGATGGCTCCGTGGTGTTCCGCCAGGAGGGGATTCAGGTTCCGGCCCAGTTCTCGCAGGTGGCCAGCGATATTCTGGCGCAGAAATATTTCCGCAAGGCGGGGGTGCCTGCACGGCTGAAGAAGGTGGAGGAGCATGATGTGCCCTCCTTCCTGTGGCGCTCCGTGCCGGATCAGGATGCACTGGCTCTGCTGCCCGAAGCCGGGCGTTATGTGGGTGAGGCGGATGCCCGGCAGGTGTTTGACCGGCTGGCTGGCACCTGGACCTATTGGGGCTGGAAGGGCGGCTATTTCGATACCGAAGCCGACGCGCAGACTTTCTTTGACGAGCATCGCTACATGCTCGCCATGCAGATGGCTGCGCCCAATTCCCCGCAATGGTTCAATACCGGCCTGCACTGGGCCTATGGCATTGACGGGCCGGGGCAGGGCCATTTTTACGTTGATTATCGCACGGGTGAGCTTCTGGCCTCGACCTCGGCCTATGAACACCCCCAGCCGCATGCCTGCTTCATCCAGTCCGTGGGTGATGATCTCGTGAATGAGGGCGGCATCATGGATCTGTGGGTCCGTGAGGCGCGCCTGTTCAAATATGGCTCGGGCACGGGCTCCAATTTCTCCTCTCTGCGGGCGGAGGGCGAGCGTCTCTCCGGCGGCGGGCGCTCCTCCGGCCTCATGAGCTTCCTGAAGATCGGGGACCGGGCGGCCGGGGCCATCAAGTCCGGCGGCACCACGCGGCGGGCGGCCAAGATGGTGGTGGTGGATGCCGACCATCCCGATGTTGAAGCCTATGTCGAATGGAAGGTGAAGGAAGAGCAGAAGGTGGCGGCGCTCGTCACCGGGTCGCGTCTGAACGCCAGGCATCTGAAGGCCATCATGAAGGCCTGCGTGAATTGTGATGGCGAGGGCGATTCCTGCTTCGACCCGGAGCGCAACCCCGCTCTCAAGCGCGAGATCCGCGCAGCGCGCAAGGTGGCGGTGGCTGATACCGCTATTCGTCGCGTCATCCAGTTCGCTCGGCAGGGCTACAAGGATATTGATTTCGATATCTATGACACGGATTGGGATGGCGAGGCCTATCTGACGGTGGCCGGCCAGAATTCCAACAATTCCGTGCGGGTGTCGGATGATTTCCTGCGGGCTGTCGAGGCTGATGAGGACTGGAACCTGATCCGCCGCACCGATGGCCAGGTGGCGCGCACCGTGAAGGCGCGGGACCTGTGGGAGAAGATCGGTTCGGCGGCATGGCATTGTGCTGATCCGGGTATCCAGTTCCACACCACCATCAATGATTGGCACACCTGCCCGGCGGGCGGCGATATTCGCGCCTCCAATCCGTGCTCGGAATATATGTTCCTGGATGACACGGCCTGCAATCTGGCTTCGTTGAACCTTTTGCAGTTCCGCGACAAGGACAAGCAGTTCGACGTTTCCAGCTATGAGCACGCCGTGCGGCTGTGGACCGTGGTGCTCGAAGTCTCGGTTCTGATGGCGCAGTTCCCCTCGCGCCGCATTGCGGAATTGTCCTATCAATATCGCACGCTGGGGCTGGGCTACGCCAATATTGGCGGCCTTCTGATGTCCTCCGGCATTCCGTATGATTCTGCGGAAGGCCGGGCCATTTGCGGTGCGCTCACCGCCATCATGACGGGCGTGGCCTATGCGACCTCCGCAGAAATGGCGCGCGAGCTGGGGGCTTTCCCGGCTTATGACGAGAATGCCGGCTCCATGCTGCGGGTCATCCGCAACCATCGCCGTGCAGCCTATGGCCATGCGGAAGGGTATGAGAAACTCTCCATCGCCCCGGTGCCGCTGGATGTGACGGCCTGCCCCTCGCGCCTCGTGAACCATGCCGCACGGGCGTGGGATCGTGCGCTGGAGCTGGGCGAGCGCCACGGCTATCGCAATGCGCAGGTCTCCGTCATCGCCCCCACCGGCACCATTGGTCTGGTGATGGATTGCGACACCACCGGGATTGAGCCTGATTTCGCTCTGGTGAAGTTCAAGAAGCTGGCCGGCGGCGGCTATTTCAAGATCATCAACCGTGCCGTGCCGGATGCCCTGCGGGCGCTGGGCTACAGCGAGGCCGAAATCGCCGAGATGGAAGCCTATGCTGTGGGCCATGGCACGCTGGATCAGGCCCCGGCCATCAATCCATCCAGCCTGCGGGCCAAGGGTTTTGATGATGCCGCGCTGGCCAAGGCTGCGGCTGCGGTGAAGACCGCGTTCGATATCAAGTTCGCCTTCAATCGCTGGACCTTCGGCGAGGAATTCCTGACGAAGCAGCTGAAGGTGACATCGGCCCAGCTTGCTGACCCGAAGTTTGATCTTCTGGCTTTCCTCGGCTTCTCCAAGGCTGAGATTGACGCCGCCAATGTGCATGTGTGCGGTGCCATGACGCTGGAAGGCGCGCCGCATTTGAAGGATGAGCATCTGCCGGTGTTCGATTGCGCCTCGCCTTGCGGACGCATGGGCAAGCGTTATCTCTCGGTGGAAAGCCACATCCGCATGATGGCTGCGGCCCAGCCCTTCATCTCTGGCGCGATTTCCAAGACCATCAACATGCCGAATGAGGCTGGCGTCGAGGATAGCAAGGCCGCCTATATGCTCTCCTGGCGGCTGGCGTTGAAGGCGAATGCCCTTTACCGCGATGGCTCCAAGCTCTCCCAGCCCCTCAATGCCCAGCTGGTGGCGGATGAGGATGATGAGGACGATGCCGTTGAGGTGCTGATGGCCCAGCCGGCCGTTGCCCGCGCCGCTGTCGTGACCGAGAAGGTCGTGGAAAAGGTGGTGGAGCGGATTGTCGAGCACCGCGTGCGTGCCCGCGAGAAGATGCCGGATCGCCGCAAGGGCTATACCCAGAAGGCGCTTGTAGGCGGACACAAGGTGTATCTGCGTACGGGTGAATATGATGATGGCCGCCTCGGTGAGATCTTCATCGACATGCACAAGGAGGGCGCGGCCCTTCGCTCGCTGTTGAACAATTTCGCCATCGCCATCTCGCTCGGCCTGCAATATGGCGTGCCGCTGGATGAATATGTGGACGCCTTCACCTTTACCCGCTTCGAGCCAGCCGGCCCGGTGCAGGGCAATGAGGCGATCAAATACGCGACCTCTATTCTGGACTATGTGTTCCGCGAGCTGGCCGTTTCCTATATGGGCCGCAATGATCTGGGCCATGTGGATCTGAGCGATACGGGCTTTGATGCGCTGGGCAAGGGTGCGGATGAGGGCAAGGCTTCCAACCCGGCCCGCATCGTCTCCAAGGGGCTGGTGCGCGGCAAGGCGGTGAATCTTGTGGTGCCGCAGCCCACCGTCAGCACGCCGGCTCCCGGAAATGGCGAGACGCGCGGGCAGGGGGATAATGTCACCGTTCTGCGCGGTCGCAGCAGTGAGACCACCGTGGCGCTGAAGGTGGAAACTGCCGAACTGACGGAAACGGTGGTGGAGACGGAAGTCGATCTGGGCGAGACCACGGCGGAACTGCCTTGGCGCAATGCCTCCGCCCGCAAGGCCGAAGCCCGTGCAGAGGCGCGCGCCAAGGGCTATGAGGGTGAGGCTTGCCCGGAGTGCATGAACTTCACGCTGGTGCGCAATGGCACCTGCCTGAAGTGCGACACCTGCGGTGCCACGACGGGCTGTAGCTGAGCCCGGTTGTGAAAGTTCAGGGCGCGCGCCAGACTGTCGTGCTCCGGCCTTTCAAGTGATCCTGTTCGCCCACCCCTGCATGTCGCAGGGGTGGGCGATGCCTTTCTGACGTGGGAAGGTGGTGGTTCTCGATTCTGGTTCGGTTTATGGTCTTGGCAGGGAAATCCGCGCGCTCTGTTGCAGCTGGAGATGTACCCATTCCAGCGGCGGTTGTGGCAGATGTGTGCGTCACAGGCCGGGCCGCCGCATATGTCTGCGGCATGCGATTTGAGGAACGAGATGACCACCGATACGCTGGAACGCCCTGCTGAGAGCCGGGCCAAGGCGCTGAAGGCGCTGACCCACGAGACCCACGACAAGCTCGATAAATCCATCATGGCCGGCCGGCCATTTGAGAGCCGGGAACGTTATGGTCTGTTCCTGAAGGTCCAGTATCTGTTTCATCGCGATATTGAGGCGCTCTATTCCAATCCGGTTCTGGATGGCATGTTGCCGGATTTGGAGGGGCGTCGGCGCTTTGCGCAAGTGGCGCAGGATCTGGCTGATCTCGGCATTACGCCGCCGGATGCTACCCAGCCGCCAGCTTTTGAAGGCGGCGAAGTGGATATTCCCACGGCGATGGGCTGGCTCTATGTGGCAGAAGGTTCCAACATGGGGGCGGCCTTCCTGCTGAAGGCGGCGGCTGGGCTGGGGCTTTCCGAAACATTCGGGGCGCATCATCTGGCGGGGGCACCGGAAGGGCGTGGCCTGCACTGGCGCACCTTCACCGCAGCGCTGGACAAGGTGGATCTGGATGAAGCCGGTGAAGCCCGCGTGGCGGCAGGCGCTGAGGCCGCCTTCCATCGCGTGCATGGTCTGGTGACGCAGATGTTCGCAAACGCCTGAGGGGGCTGGCGGCAACGCGAGCTGATCCTGATGCGCCTTCATGGGCGCTTCTGACATATGGCCTGTTTATGAGAACCGGCTCCATGGCGCATCCATGGGGCCGGTTTTGTTTTGGCTCGGGCGCTGTCTGGGCGGACAGCAGGCGCGAGTGCTTCTTCTCCGCAATGAATGGGTTCGCGTCGTTTCGCGACGGATATGGCGCACATCCTGCGAAGCCGGCTTTTTACGGCTTGCGTGCGCTTTACCCCTTTACGCGCCATCTAGAGATATAATATATCATTTTGTGTCGTCGAGTGCGGCGCGTGGTCGGGCAGGTTCTTCTGCTTGTGCTGTCTGGCCACGCGCCCTCGTCTTTCATCCATCAACCGGAGTGATGTGACATGCGGGAAACCCGCCTGCCGGTAACGGTGCTGTCCGGCTTTCTCGGTTCCGGAAAAACCACACTGCTCAACCACATCCTCGCCAATCGCGAGGGGCTGAAGGTTGCCGTCATCGTCAATGACATGAGCGAGGTGAATATTGATGCAGAGCTGGTGCGCTCCGGTGGGGCGGATCTGTCTCACACCCAGGAAAAGCTGGTGGAGATGACCAATGGCTGCATTTGTTGCACCCTGCGTGATGATCTGCTGAGTGAAGTTCGTCGGCTGGCCGATGAAAAGCGGTTTGATTATCTGCTGATTGAATCCACCGGTATCGCCGAGCCCTTGCCCGTGGCCGCCACCTTCGATTTTCGCGATGAGGAGGGCTTCTCCCTGTCCGACATCGCCCGTCTCGATACCATGGTGACGGTGGTCGATGCCGCCAATCTGTTGCGCAATTTCGGCTCGCGCGATTTCCTGCGCGACAGGGGTGAGATTGCCGGCGAGGGAGATGACCGCACTCTTGTGGATCTTCTGACGGAGCAGATCGAATTTGCCGATGTGATCGTGCTCAACAAGGTTTCGGAAGTTGCCCCGGAACAGCGGGCCACAGTGCGTGGCGTGGTGAAAGCGCTGAACCCCGATGCCCGTCTGATCGAGACCGATTATTCCCGCGTTTCCACCCGTGATGTGCTGGGCACCGGGCGGTTCGATAGTGACAAGGCCAGCTTGCACCCCATGTGGGCCAAGGAACTCAACGGTTTCAAGGACCATGTGCCGGAGACGGAGGAGTATGGCATTTCCAGCTTCGTCTATAGGGCACGCCGTCCCTTTCAGCCGAAGCGTTTCAATGATTTTCTGGCGCGGACATGGCCGGGGCTGGTGCGGGCCAAGGGCTTGTTCTGGCTGGCGACCCGCCCGCGCCGCGTGGGAGAGATGAGCCTGGCCGGGGCGATCTGCCAGACAGGTTCCATCGGCCGCTGGTGGGCCAGCGTGCCGGAGGAATATTGGCCCACCCAACCAGACTGGCGTTCCTGGCTGCGTGCCCAATGGGTGCCCGGCTATGGCGACCGGCGACAGGAGCTGGTGTTTATTGGCATGGGGATGGATGAAGCGGCCATGCGCGCGGAGCTGGATGCCTGCCTGATCGGCCCGGATGACCCTAAGGAATTCAACCCGGAAGCCCTGCAATATCTGCCAGACCCCTTTCCGGCCTGGGAGGCGGCCCCAGCCTGAGGGAATAGCGGCACGTTTTAGAGAGCAAGATCCGGGAAGTCTGGCTTCCCGGATTTTTTGCGTGCACAGTCTGGAGGTGGTCGGCCATTGCGCGAGGCGTTGATGCTGCTTTTCAAATGCCAGAGCTGCGGGCAGGTTCTCTATTTTGAGAATACGATCTGCCAAATCTGTGGCCACCGCATTGGCTACCTGCCGGATATGGGAACGCTGAGCGCTGTGGTGCCCGATGGGCCGAACTGGATAGCGCTGGCCAGCCCAGACCGGCGCTATCGTTTCTGCGCCAACTGGGAACAGAGCGCCTGCAACTGGATGGTCGATACGGGGAGCGGGGAGAGTTACTGTCTGGCCTGCCAGCATAACCGCACAATACCGGATGTGTCCCTGTCGGATCATCTGCGTAACTGGCAGAAGATAGAAGAGGCCAAGCGTCGTCTCTTCTATTCTCTCATTCGCCTGCAACTGCCTATTCCCACGGTGGTGAGCGGAGATGCAGAACCGTTGGTTTTTGATTTTCCGGCAGACCCACCTTCCGGGCCTCGAGTGAAGACAGGGCATGATAATGGCCTCATCACCATCGCCCTGAGCGAAGCGGATGACGCCCGAAGGGAGGCCGCGCGAGCCTCCATGGGCGAATTGTATCGCACGCTGCTGGGGCATTTCCGCCATGAGGTTGGCCATTATTACTGGGACAGGCTGGTGCGTGACGGCGGGCAACTGGAGAGTTTCCGCGCGGTCTTCGGTGATGAGCGGAAAGATTATGCCGTCGCTCTGGACCAGCATTATCAGCAGGGCGCACCGGCTGGCTGGCAGAACAGTTTCGTCAGCGCCTATGCCACCATGCATCCTTGGGAAGACTGGGCCGAAACATGGGCGCACTATCTGCACATTCTCGACACGCTGGAAATGGCTGGCGCTTTTGGTATTCGCATTGATCCGGGCATCACATCGGATCAGCATATGGGAATGAACGCCATCTTCAGCCCGATGCAGGCCAATGATATGGATGTATTGGTGAAAGCATGGCTTCCGCTGACATACGCCATCAACTGCCTGAACCGCTCAATGGGGCAGCCTGATCTTTACCCATTCATGATTCCACCACCAGTGGTGGGCAAGCTTGGCTATATTCATAATCTGGTGCAAGGCCGCGCATAAGGCTTTTTTGCACTGAGGAGCCGGGACACGGGGTCACTGACGTTACCCCATTGAACTAATCCGGTTTGAAGTAGTCTCTGGCACCGTGAAAAGGACCAGAGATGAAGTGCAATCGATTTTCCAAAGAGCAGATCATTGGGATATTGAAGGAGTACGAGACGGATGTTCCTGTCGCGGAATTGTGCCGCAAGCACGGCGTTAGCAATGCTGGCACCTACAAGTGGAAGGCCAAGTATGGCGGCATGTATGTCAGCGGCAACTGGCTAAAGACGATTGAAGATGAGAGCGCCAAGCTGAAGAAGTTTCGGGCCGACAGCATGCTCGACAACGCGGCGCGGAAAGACTTCTTGTCAAAAAATGGTGACGCTCTCTGTAGAGCGAGTGGCAGGCGTGCAAGATCCTTGGCTGTTGCCGCATGACAAGGCGCTACCAGACCAAACGAGTGGACGATGTGGTGCTGCGCGAGTGGATGAAAGCGATTACCCATGAGCGGCGACGGTTCGGCTATCGATGACTACACGTCCTGCTCGCCGCGAAGGATATGAGGTCAATCACAAGCGCCTGTTCCACATTTACCGGGAAGAAAAGCTGTCTGTGCGTCGACGCGGTCGCCGGAAGCGGGCAATGGGCACAAGGGACCTGTGCTGATCCCTGCGGCTCCGAACGAGGGGTGGGTGCGACCTCGCCTATGGCCAGCTTACCGACAGCCGGCGCTTCCGTGTCCTTACGATCGTGGACGATTGCACCCGCGAAAGCCTGGCGCTTGACGCGATACGTCGCTCTCTGGCCTGTGTGTGGCCTAGGAACTGGAAGTGCTCATGGCGAGGCGCGGAAGGCCCAATATGGTGGTCAGCGATAACGACCGAGTTCACCTTGAATGCCATCCTGGGCTTCGCTGACCAGATGCAGATCGACTGGCGCGACATCGCGTCGGGAAAGCCGATGCAGAACGGCTTCATCGAAAACTTCAACAGTCGGCTCAGGGATGAACTGCTCAATGAGACGCTGTTCCCCTCGCTCTTGCACGTTCGGGCAATCCGGCAGGCTTGGTGAAACGGCTACAATCTCAAAAGACATCACTCCCGGCTCGGTTGGCTGACCCCAACCGAGTACGCCCACAATATGAACGCGAAACGGGATCTGCTGCGTCACCCGCCGCAGTGATGTCGACATGGGCCGTGGCATGAACAGTTGAGGCCTTGGGCACCATGTTTCTGGTGCGGGTTGCGACGTGATGGATCTCAATCCAGGCGGGAATTTTTCTGCAATGTAAATACCCCGATGCAATCTGTTTTGATTTCAATAGACAAGAGTATATTCTTAAATCTGTCGATACCGCTCAATATCAACCGTGTGTTGCTTGATACGACTGCGAATTTCAGACATTGTGCTTACAGTATGTAAGCTGGAGATTTGGTGGCCAATGAGAAGCGCAGCGTATTTTGTTGATGCGACAGATCCGGTCTATAGTGAGTCGATTAACTTTTCAATTATTGGTGGAAATACCGGTAACTGCGCATTCATCTCTGGAATTGCAGCGATCATCGATTTGGATGTCTTGCCAAGAGGCTATATACATGCTTCGAATGGCGAGCTTGCTGATTACAGCACATTCGTAACATCAGATCTCATCTGGATCAGGCAGGGCGTTGAAGCTCCCGATACGATAAAGACACTGCTTGATCGCCATTCTGATAAAAAAATTGTTGCGATCAGTGTTGGGCTTCATTCAAAGGAATATAGGTCGGATTTCGCTCTCAGCCCGGATATGAAATATACGCTTGAGCGGATTGCAGATCGGTCTACGATTGCCGTTCGGGGTAATTATACGGCTGAAATACTGAGTAAATATGGGATTCGGAATATCGAAGTCATCGGTTGCCCGTCAGTATATCAATACCCCCTCTATCAAAAGTCATTTCACACAATTTTAGACCGGTCGATGGCGGCTGAAGAGAGTGGGCGTTATACGGCGAACTTCCGAACGTTTTACGAAGCTTTGTCAGCTCAAGAAATTGAGACGCTCAGATACTTCGCCGACAACTTCCAAGGGTTTGCGGAGCAGACACATTTGCGCTTCTCTGAGATGAAGCCCTTTTCTGAGCCTGACTATGATCGAATTCGGGCATGGATCTCAGAAAATGAGAAAGTCATGTTTTCTCTTTCAGAATGGGTGGACTATTGCAGTCATTATGATTTTTCGATGGGATCGAGGTTCCATGGAAATGTCATAGCATTTCTGGCCGGAATTCGTTCGCTCGTCATTGTGTGCGATACGCGGACTCGGGAATTGGCAGAGTTTTTCTCATTCCCCTTCATTGAGGAAGATGAGTTTCAAGCAAATCTCCCTGTCTCTAGTTATATTGACAGGGCTGACTTCACGCCAATGATCTCTGATTACCACAACAAGATTGCACGCTTTCATATCTTTTTGCAGAGGAATGGTCTGCGGTTTTCTGATCGCTTCCAGGCGGCCTTGGGCGCGTTCGATTTTTCCCGGATCGGACGGCCTTGGATCGCAGATGTCGCGAATGACGGTGCAAATACATAAGCACGATATATATTTAGCGTGATCTTACTCCCAAGCTTTATCTGGCCCTGAATGTGTTCTGTGGTTGGGTTGTGGTGTGTTAAATAAGGGGCTGTCGCAGGGTCACTCATCTGGTATTGTGGCAGCTCTTCTTGCACTTAAGGTTGTGATGGTGGCCGGTGGTGTCCGTCGGTCCTGTACGGAGCGGGTCTTGTCCCGTTCTTTATTGGCTTGGTAGAGCATTGCGGCCGCGCTTTGTTGAGGGGGCTTAAAGGTGCTCCTCGCGATAGGGTCGGGATGGCCTTGTATTTGACGACAAGGCCATCCCGACCTGGCTGCACATGCAGGCGACGATGGCCAAAGCCTTGTCGCTCGTGAGCAAGGCTTCTCAGAGCTGTGATGGGGTGAGGGCGGTTTCCCTCTGGGCCTCACAATTTTCATTTTCATAGCAGACATGCAGCGCCGCAGTCCGGCCGTCGGGATGTTTCTCACGCCATAAAATGCATGCGCATGCAATCATATTGACGCGCCGCTCATTCTTATATATGCATGTGCAAGCAACTTATGAGGCGGTGATGAACCAGATAACCATCTATTCGGATTATGTCTGTCCCTATTGTCTGCTGGCGGAGCAGGTGCTCTCGCAGGCCATTGAGGGGCGGAATATCCGCTTGTCGTGGCGGGCTTTTGAGCTGCGGCCGGAGCCTGTGCCGACCCTGAGGCCGGAAGATCCATATCTGCCAACGGTTTGGCGGCAGTCTGTTTACCCCTTGGCGGAGCGGTTGAATGTGCCCATTCGTCTGCCCGCCATTTCTCCGCAGCCGCGCACTGCCAAAGCCTTTCAGCTGCTCGCGCTCGCTCAGGAGAAAGGGCTGGACCACGCTTACTCCATGCGGGTTTTGCGGGGCTTTTTTCAGGATGGTCTGGATATTGGCAATGACGAGGTTCTGATCGTCCTTGCCGGCGAGGCGGGTCTTGATCGCGCCGAAGCCCGGTCTGCTCTGGAAAGTGGCGCCTACATCGAACCTCACCGGGAGGCGCTGCGCCATGCCCGTGAGGAAATGGCGATCACGTCTGTGCCCACCATCGTCGTTGGCGAGCAGGTATTTCGCGGCATGCCGCCCCTGCGGGAGCTGGAAGCGGCGCTGGACCAACTCGATCACACCACCCAACCCCATGTCGGAGAATGATGATGCACTGGCTCTACCTTGGAATTGCTGTGATTTTTGAGATCGCGGTGGCGATCTCGGCGGGTAACGCAAAAGGCTTCACCCAGCCATGGTGGACTGCGGCCACATTGGTCAGCGGCGCCATTGCCACCTTCTTTCTCAGTCTTGCCCTGCTCACCTTCGATGTTGGCGTGGGCTACGCCCTCTGGACCTCGGTTGCAGGCGTCGGGATCGTCATTCTGGGTGCGCTCTTCTTTGGCCAGAAGCTGGAATGGAAGAAGGCGCTGGGAATTGTTCTGGTCATTGGCGGGGTTGTGGGGCTGCGGCTCAGCGGCGGGGCGTGATGAATGGGGCAAGCCTCATTCTATTTGCAAAACATCGTAGAACGGAAAGGAAATCGACATGCCACATGTGGAACAGACCGCGCCCCCCAAGGGCCGGGCATGGCTCATGCTGCTGCTCGCCAGCGTTTTCGAGATTGGTTACGCCCTCAGTGTGGGCGGCAGTCAGGCTTTTACTGTCTTGAGCTGGTCTCTGGCAGCAATCGTCTTCTTCCTGCTGACCCTTTACTTTCTGAGTGTCGCCTTGAAATCCATTGATGTGGGGATTGGTTATGCCGTGTGGGCGGGTATTGGTGCGGTGGGGGCTGCTGTCTTCGGAAGCCTGCTGCTTCATCAACCTCTCACCTTGAGCCAGGCTGCCTGGCTGGCGCTCATCATTGCCGGTGTTGTCTGGCTGAAGCTCGCCGACAGCCCGATGTTTCAGGCCGGTGAAACCGGCGCGACGTGATCGGCCACAGAGAGGACTTGCCATGACAACCGATCCCAGCTCCAGCTTCGCGCCCTTCATGAAAGAGGCCGTTTCTTACGCTCTGTCGCATGTTCATGATGGCGGGATTCCATTTTCCGCTTTCATCATCTCGCCGGATGGACGGCTGCTTGGGCGCGGGGTCAATCGCGTCCGGGAGCATCATGATCCGACCGCTCATGCCGAGATTGAGGCCATACGGGATGCCTGCCGCACCCATGCCGTGCCCTATCTTCACGGCACCACGCTGCTGGCTTCGGGCGAGCCCTGTGCGATGTGTTATATGAGCGCGCTCTATGCGGGTGTATCGCGGGTGCTTTTCGCGGTTGATCGCGACGAGGCTGCATCTCACGGCTTCGATTATCGCGGGGGCTACGCCCTGTTCTCGGCTGATCCGGCCGGGTGGACATCTCCTGCGGTGAGCAAACTGGCTGTGCCTGATGGTTTGGCTCCGTTTCAGGTTTTCGATGCGGGAGGGCGTATGCGCTAGGCGGCCTGTTGGACACTTGATCCAGTCATTGCATGGACATACATATGAGAAACACTGGCCTGATGGGAGCCCGCAGAAATGATGTCCGGAAAAAGCGATGCATGGCTCAAGCTCGTCCAGGCCGTCAGCAATATTGAGGCGGATATCGGGAAAGCGATGCAGGACAGGCATGGCCTGGGGCTTTCGGAGTATCGGGCGCTTCAGGTGCTTTCCCGTTCGCCGAGTTCCGAATTGCGCATGCAGGAACTAGCGGTGCAATTGCAGTTGAACCAAAGCTCCATCTCAAGGCTGGTGGAGCGTTTGGAGCGTGCGGAACTCACGGTTCGTGACCTTTGCCCGGATGACAAGCGTGGTGTTTACACGGTCTTGACGGATCGGGGGCGGGCACGTCTGCAAGAGGCGGAAGCTGATTATGGCAGGGCGCTGGATATGGCGCTCAGAAAATATGGGTGTGAGGATTTACTGTCTGCAACACTGAATACGCCTCAATAGGGGGCTTCTTGCGCGGGGAGCGCCTTCTTGCCTTGCCTCGCAAGCCCCTATCTGAAAAGGCCGGCGAAGCGCTGGCCTTTTCAATGTGTATTGCTGAATGGCAAACAGGGCCATTCGCGTGTCAATGCTGAAGGATCTTCTCCAGAAAGTCCTTAGTGCGGGGCTGGCGGGCTTCCGGGTTGCTGAAGAAGTCCTCGCTGGAGCAATCCTCCAGAATCTTGCCGCCCACATCCATGAAGATGACGCGGTTGCTGACCTTGCGCGCAAACCCCATTTCGTGGGTAACGACCATCATGGTCATGCCCTCTCTGGCCAGCCCCATCATCACGTCCAGCACCTCGCCCACCATTTCCGGGTCAAGGGCTGAGGTGGGTTCATCGAACAGCATCACGATGGGGTCCATGGACAGGGCGCGGGCAATGGCCACACGTTGCTGCTGGCCGCCGGAGAGTTGCCCGGGAAACTTGTCCTTGTGCGCGGAAAGGCCGACGCGATCCAGCATGGCAAGCCCCCGCTTTTTAGCCTCTTCCTTGCTGCGTTTGAGAACCTTCACTTGCGCAATCGTCAGATTTTCGGTGACGGACAGATGCGGAAACAGCTCGAAGTGCTGGAACACCATGCCCACCCGGCTGCGCAGCTTGGGCAGATTGGTGGCCTTGTCATGCACCGCAGTGCCATCCACATAGATTTCGCCCTGCTGAATAGGCTCAAGGGCGTTGATGGTCTTGATCAGGGTGGATTTGCCCGAGCCGGATGGCCCGCACACCACCACCACCTCACCTTTCTCGATCTGGGTCGAGCAATCGGTCAGGACCTGATAGTCCCCGTACCATTTGGAGACATGCTTCATTTCGATCATGGCGCTCTTCCCATCAGCGGACAATGGCTGTCTTCCTTTGCAGGTGCTTGACCAGATAGGACAGGACAAAGCAGATGAAGAAATAGACGAAGGCCGCCATCAGATAAGCTTCCACCGGGCGGCCATAAATCTTTCCGGCGATATCCAGACCCTTGAACAGGTCATAGGCGCCGATGGCATAGACCAGTGACGTATCCTGAAAGAGGACAATCGTCTGCGTGAGAAGCACGGGCAGCATGTTGCGCAAGGCCTGTGGCAGAATGACGAGGCGCATATTCTGCGCATAGGTCATGCCCAGAGCCTGCCCGGCAAAAACCTGCCCGCGCGGAATGGCCTGAATGCCGGCCCGCATGATCTCGGAGAAGAAGGCCCCTTCAAAGGCGATGAAGGTGATATAGGCCGAAAACTCCGCGCCAATCGACTGGCCGATAATCATGGGGATCAGCAGGAAGAACCACAGGATCACCATCACCAGCGGGATGGAGCGCATCATATTGACATAGAAGGTGGCTGGCGTGGCCAGCCAGCGCCGGCCGGAAAGCCGCATGAGCGCCAGCGTGGTGCCAAGGATGATGCCACCCAGCGTTGCGACCACTGTCAGCTGGACGCTGAAAAAGAAGCCCCGCACCACATAGGTGGAGAACATGTCCCAGTTATAGAAGCTCAGATCGAGATTCATGTTCAGTGTCCTCCCCCGCCGGTGCTGACGATGAAGCCCGGCACCTGGCTGCGCGCCTCGATGAAGGCCAGCACGCGGTTGATGGCGAAGGCCGTCACCGCATAGAGGATTGTCACAAGCAGATAGAGTTCAATGCCACGGGAGGTTTCCTCCTGCGCCTGCATCGCGAACATTGTCAGATCACCGATAGAGACCGCAAAGGCGACTGCCGAGTTCTTGACGAGATTCATGGATTCCGATGTTAGCGGCGGAAGCACCACACGCAGTGCCATCGGCAAAATGACATAGCGATAGCTCTGGGTGGTTGTGAAACCCATAGCCTTGGCGGCATAGGTCTGCCCTTGCGGCAGAGACTGGATGCCCGCGCGCACCTGCTCGGCAATACGCGAGGAGGTGAACAGGCCAAGCGCCGCAACCATCAGATAGAAGGTTGGCGTGGTCTTGAGGGCCGGAATGAATTCCGGGATCACCATGTACCAGAGAAAGACCTGTACAAGCAGGGGAATGTTTCGGAAAACCTCAATCCACACCACGGCCAGCGGCGCCCAGAACCGGCTGTTGGGCAGGGTGCGCAGGGTGCCGACCACGATGCCGAGGCTGATGGAGACGAACAGGGAGCACAGAGCGATGGAAACCGTCCAGCCCCAGGCCCGGATCATCCAGTCGAAATAGGTTTCACCTGCTCCTGTGTCCTGAAACAGGAATTGCCAGTCCAATACCATGGGGCCCTCATATATATTGAAATAACCCGCCGCCACAGGAAGTAGCCCGAATGGAAAAGGGGCGGCGGGTCATGTCGAGGGATCAGTTCTTGTAGTCTTCAGCTGGCTTGTCGTTGGGGTTGGCCCAGGCATCCTTGGTGGATTGGGGCAAAGGCAGGCCGATTGTCACGCCCGTGGGCGGAATGGGCTGCATGAACCATTTGTCGTAGATCTTTTCCATCTGGCCGGATTCGAACATCGTCTTCAGGCTGTTATCAACCATCTTCTTGAAGGCGGGGTCCTTCGGCATCATGATAGCGATAGGTTCCACGCTGAGCACTTCACCCACAATGGCGAAATTCTGCGGATTGCGGGATTTGGCGATATTGGCGGCGAGGATGGAGCCATCCATGATGAAGGCGTCCGCACGTCCGCTCTCCAGCAGCAGAAAGCTGTCGGCGTGGTCCTTGCCATAGACTTCGCGGAAATTCACGCCCTCGGCATGGCGGTGCTTGCGCAGGGTTTGCACGGATGTGGTGCCAGTGGTGGTGGCGACGGTTTTGCCCTTCAGATCGGTGATCGAATTGATGCCGGAATCCTTTTTCACCGCAATGCGCACTTCCTCAACAAAGGTTGTGTTCGCAAAGGCCACATCCCGCGCGCGCGCCATGTTGTTGGTGGTGGAGCCGCATTCCAGATCAACCGTCCCATTGGTGACAAGTGCCACGCGGTTCTGAGAGGTGACGGGCTGATACTTGACCTGTAGATCCGGCAGGTTCAGTTCTTTTTTGATGTCGTCGATCACATGCGCGCAGACTTCATAATGGAAGCCGGCATATTTGCCATTGCCCAGTGTGTAGGACAGCCCGGACGATTCCCGCACCCCTTCCACAATGGTGCCGCTGGATTTGATTTTGCCGATCACATCAACGTCTTGCGCAAAGGCGCTGCTGGTCATCATCAAAGCGCCAACTGCGATAAGCAGATGCTTTTTCATGGGTTCTCCTCGGGATCCGTGTCGACCTCATGCTTCAGGATGGCACTATCGCGCAGGATGAGACAAGCCTTGCAATAAAATATACTTGTTTCTCCCGGTTCTTATCTGCCTTCAATTCATGCAGTGCAGCACAAAATTTAGCTGCATCTCTGTGAGCACTGTGTGCGATGCAAAATCATCTGGGCTGAGCTGGCAGGGGCGGGGGTGCTGTGTAAGGTTATGGCCGGGGCATTCTGAGGCTTTGATATGTCTGTGTTTCAGGTGGGCTGGAGGGCAAACTTGGGGTATTTTTTGTGCGGTACGTGAAATTTCGCGCTGCATATATCCGTGTCCGGGCCTGTGCACAGCGTGTCGGCGGGCGGATGGGGTGATGGCGCATAAATGGGCAGGCATCACATCTGAAAGGCTGTGTATGGTTATTATGCAGCGACTTATATGGATGATCTGCTTTTTGAGTATTTTGGCGTATATTCTATATTATAATTATGTTTATTATCATGTCATAACTCTGCATTCTGGAGTGCCTTTGGCCGTTTTGCCGCGATTGCATCTTATATAAAGTAATTTGTGTGTCGTCGTATTATCTAGTCCTTCTGAACGCTTCTGTGCTTGGTCGAGAGGTGTTGATATTCGTCGTGAATTCGCTGTTTTTTCGGGCAGGTGTAGATGTGTTGTACGCTATTTCATCTCTACCGGTATCGGGAGGCGAAAGCGTAATGATGGCCGAGTATGAGGCAGATCAGATGCTTCCATCATGCCTGGTTCAGGAGAAGGGGGCGTATCCCGCGCCGGGTATGCGACATTGTTCGTCGCCTCTTTAATTCATGGTGCAAGTTCTTGTCTTGGAAGGGGAAAATGGGCATTGTGCACCGGTCTCGCCAAACAGGACATCCCATGTCGAATATTCCTGACGATATTTATACCGAACCGGAAGACTTCTCCCCCGATACACTAGCCAGCCTGGGCCCGCTGCGCGGTCTTGCCGGGATGTGGCAGTCTGATCGTGGGGTGGATGTGAACCCCAAGGCGGATGGGCCGGAAACGCGCGAATATCGCGAAATTATCCGGATGGAGCCGATTGATCCGCAGACCAATGGCCCGCAGCTTCTGTATGGTTTGCGCTATCACATCCATATCACCGCGCCGGGTGAGGATGGCACTTTCCACGATCAGGTGGGCTACTGGCTTTATGAGCCGGCCACGGGCCTCATCATGCAGACCATCGCGATCCCGCGGGGGCAGGTGGTGCTGGCGGGCGGTTCCGCCAAGCCGGGCGACAAGACCCTTGCGGTGGAAGCTCGCCGGGGCGATCCGCGTTTTGGCATCAGCTCCTCGCCTTTCCTGGATGAAGCCTTTCGGACCGACTATTACCGCATTGATATTACCTTCAATGAGGATGGTAGCTGGACCTATCTGACGCGGACGGATCTGGCCATTCGCGGCAAGGAGCCGGTCTTCAACCATCACGATACCAACACCATGCGCCGTATCGCCCGTCCGCGCCCCAACCCGATGCTGGGTGAGGAGAGCGAGGGTGACGCCGAAGCCGAAGGCTGAGGGCTGACCGACCGCTGCGCGGCAGGTGCGCGCAGCGGTCGTCGAGGCGGGCATGTCGTCATCCCATACGGCGCATTGACGCCTTTTATACTCGCAAGTAGCATGCTGACGATCAGGTTGTCGTGCGGGCCGGCCTGTGTCATGCAGGCAGAGCGAAGCGGGGGCAGAGCGGGATGGGCGGAACGCAGGATGTGGACGAATCCCCCTGGCCTTCAGCCGCCCAGCGCCGGCAGGCGCGCGAATACAAGCGCGAAGCGGTGCTGAAGACAGCCGTGCGGCTTTTCAATGAGAAGGGCTTTCATGCCACTTCTCTGGATGATGTGGCTCGCCGGCTGAGCGTGACCAAGCCAACCATATATCACTATTTCAAGAGCAAGGACGAGGTGCTCTTTGAATGCTGTCGCATGGGCCTTGAGCAGATTGAGGCGGCGGTTGCGGAAGAGATGCGGGCCAGCGGTAATGGTCGCGAGCGGTTGCGCGTGCTGATGGAAAAATATGCCGAGATCATGACGCAGGATTTCGGCATGAGCCTGATCCGTACCTCGGATGCAGACCTCTCCGAAGAGAGCCGGCGGGAATTGCGCCGGCTGAAAGCCCATGTGGACCAGACCTTGCGCGCCACCATCGCCGAAGGCGTGGCGGATGAGTCTCTGGCCCCTTGCGATGTGCGCCTCGCCGCCTTCACCATTGCCGGCGCGTTGAACTGGATCGCCCTCTGGTACGATCCGCAAGGTGCTCAGTCCGCCGAAGAGATTGCCCGCGCCACGGCAGAATTTCTGCTGAAGGGCCTGATGCCGCGTGATTGAAGGCGGGCGCGGAAGCGTTCGCCTGAAAACAGAGGCCGGCGCAAAAGACCGGCCCTTTCGGGAGGAAGAACACAACCATGGCCCTGCCATCCCTGTTTCGGAACCTGGCCTTGCCGGCCATTGCCTCACCCATGTTTCTGGCCTCCGGGCCAGATCTGGTGGTGGAAGTCTGCCGCAGCGGGCTTGTGGGCACGTTTCCCGCGCTTAATCAGCGCTCCAGTGCAGGCTATGAGGCCTGGCTGGAGGAGGTGCGTGCTGGCCTTGCGGAAGCCGAGGGGCCGCAGGGGCGTGCGCCCGCACCGTTCGGGGTCAATCTTATCGTGCACAAGTCCAACCCCCGGCTGGCGGCGGATCTGGAACTGACGGTGAAGCACAAGGTGCCGCTGGTCATCACATCGCTCGGTGCGGTGCGGGATGTGGTGGAGGCTGTGCATTCCTATGGTGGCCTTGTGTTTCATGATGTGGTGAATGTGCGCCATGCCGAAAAGGCCGCGCAGGCCGGGGCCGATGGGTTGATTGCGGTGTGTGCGGGCGCGGGGGGGCATGCCGGCACGCTGAGCCCCTTTGCGCTGGTGCCGGAAATTGCCTGTTGGTTCGAGGGGGCGATCGTTCTGGCCGGGGCCATGAGCCATGGCCGCCATATCGCCGCCGCACGCATGCTGGGGGCGGATATGGCCTATCTCGGCACGCGCTTTCTGGCCACGCGCGAATGCCTGGTGCAGGAAGACTACAAACACATGCTGGTGGAGGCGAGTGCGGCGGATATCGTCTACACGCCGAAAATCAGCGGCGTGCCAGCCAATTTTCTCCGGCCTTCCATCGCTGCCGCCGGTATTGATCTGGATGCGGACAGCCATGCCGGAGCGCTGGATATGAGCAATGAGGCGCGCGCCTGGAAAACCGTCTGGTCGGCCGGGCAGGGCGTGGGCGCCATTCGGGATATTCTCCCCGCACGTGAATTGTGCGCCCGTCTGGTGGAAGAATACAGCACCGCCATGCACGCCTGTGCGACGGACTCTTTCGCAAGTTGAAACTGCCACGCAAACGAGCTGGAGAAGCAGCATGACAAGGCCGCAGGATGCCGAGCCTCTTCTCGTCTCCATCGCTGATGGCGTCGCAGAATTGCAGTTCAACCGGCCCAATGTTCTCAACGCCATGAATCAGGAGGCTGCCCGCCGCTTTCGTGTGGTGGTGGAGCAGGTGACGCAGAACCCGGAAGTGCGCGTCATCGTGCTATCCGGCGCGGGGCGGGCCTTCATTGCCGGTGGTGATCTGAGCTGTTTTCGGGAGAGTGACGACCCGGCTGTGGTGGCGGAGCTGATTGATACGCTGCATGCGCCCCTGCTGCGCCTGTCGCAGGATGCCCGCCCGGTGCTGGCCAGCCTGAAAGGGCCGGTGGCTGGCGGTGGAATGGGTGTGGCGCTGGCGGCGGATCTGGCCATTGCGGCCGATGACGTGAAATTCTCAACCGCCTATCTGGCCATCGCCGCCAGTCCGGATTGCAGCACCTCATGGAATCTGGTGCAGATTCTGGGTGTGCGAAAGGCCATGGAGCTGGCCCTGTTGGGAGAGGTTGTGGGTGGCGAGGAGGCGTTGCGCCTCGGCCTCATCAACCGGCTGGTGCCGCGTGAGGCTCTGGAAGAGGAAACCCGAAAGATGGCTCGCCAACTGGCCAGCCGCTCATTGCCGGCGCTGGCGCGCACCAAGGCGCTGTTGAGGGCCGCAGCCACCCGCCCTCTGCCGGAGCAGATGGAGGCCGAAAAGCGGGCTTTTCTGGAAGGGGCGGCCACGGCGGATTTTCACGAAGCCGTTGATGCTTTCCTCTCCAGACGCACTCCGCATTTGCAACATCGCTGAAACCGGCGCTTGCGTTGCAAAAGGTTCCCGCGCATGAAAAACCCTCCCCGCGCAAACGGGGAGGGTTCGGATTCATGAAACTTCAGCCTGAAGGCCAGAAGATCAGGGCAGGCCGATTTCGAATTTGGCCGCGGTCTTTTCCTTCACCTCATCAAGGGTGACGCCGGGGGCCAGTTCCTTCAGCACCAGCGTGCCGCCGCGCTTGGTGAATTCAAACACGGCCAGATCGGTGATGACGAAATCGGTCACATGGGTGCCGGTCAGGGGCAGGGTGCAGCGCTCCACCAGCTTGGGCGCGCCGGATTTCTCCACATGCTCCATCAGCACGATGACTTCCTTGGCACCGGCCACGAGGTCCATCGCGCCACCCATGCCCTTCACCATCTTGCCGGGCACCATCCAGTTGGCGAGGTCGCCGGTCTCGGAGACCTGCATGGCCCCAAGGATGGACAGGTCCATATGGCCGCCACGGATCATGGCGAAGGAATCGGCGCTGGAGAAATAGGCGGTTTCCGCCACTTCCGTCACGGTCTGCTTGCCGGCATTGATGAGGTCGGCATCTTCCTCGCCCGCATAGGGGAAGGGGCCGATGCCGAGCATGCCATTCTCGCTCTGGAAGGTCACATCCATGCCTTCAGGCAGGGCATTGGCCACGAGAGTGGGAATGCCGATGCCGAGATTGACATAGAAGCCGTCACGGATCTGCTGGGCGGCGCGGGCCGCCATCTGGTCGCGGTTCCAGGCCATCACTTCATCTCCTCAGGGCGCGGGCGGGTCGTGACTTTCTCAATCCGCTTCTCGGCATTCTTGCTGACGATGATGCGGTCCACATAGATGCCGGGCGTGTGGATGAAATCCGGGTCCAGCGAGCCGGTTTCCACCACTTCTTCCACTTCGGCGACGGTGAGCTTGCCGGCGGTCGCCATCATCGGGTTGAAGTTGCGCGCGGTCTTGCGGAAAATGAGGTTGCCCGCCTTGTCAGCCTTCCATGCCTTGATGATGGAGAGGTCGGCATGCAGCGCTGTTTCCAGCACATATTGGTGGCCGTTGAACTCGGCGGTGGGCTTGCCCTCGGCCACGATGGTGCCGTAGCCGGTGCGGGTGTAGAAGGCCGGAATGCCGGCGCCGCCGGCGCGGATACGCTCGGCCATCGTGCCCTGCGGGTTGAATTCCAGCTCCAGCTCGCCGCTCAGATACAGCTTCTCGAACAGCTTGTTTTCGCCCACATAGGACGAGATCATCTTCTTGATCTGCCCGTTGGCGAGAAGAATGCCGAGGCCGAAATCGTCAATACCGCAATTGTTGGAAATGACGGTGAGTTGTTTCGGCCCGATATCCCGGATTGCAGCAATGAGATTTTCCGGGATGCCGCACAGGCCGAACCCTCCGGCCATGATGGTCATGCCGTCGGTCAGGGTGCCCTCAAGGGCACTTTTCGCGTCGGCGAAAACCTTGTTACGCATAGGTTTCACTTCCTCTGTGGAGCCGGTTCCATCCCCCGATTGTTCAGCAGCCCCGCCGGCGAAGGCTGCTGGGCGCCGTCTTTTCATTATGATGCTGGGCGGGGCTGTGTGGCGGGGTGCGGGGTGGGGCTTTCGTTCCACTCCACGGCCTCATATGGCCACATGGCCTTGCGCCTCCCTCACCATAGGGAATAGCGGCAACCTTTATGTTTCGTAGTCCTCCCGAGCGGGGATGCCAAGGGGTAATGGGGTAAAAGAAGGGGAGGGGTAAACAGGCGGCGTGCAGCCAGGGCAGGGTGTGCACCTTATTGCGGGTCGACATTGCAGATGCGAGCGGGCATAGGCGGAAATATGGTTTCACGCCCTTCTACCAATCCGGCCATATCCGCGCAGGATTCCGCCTTGCGGACACGCAGCACCATCGTATCTGCGGCCACGCTGGGCTCTCGCCTGCTGGGCTTTGTTCGCGATGCCGCAACGGCGGCGGTGCTGGGGGCCGGGCCGGTGGCGGATGCGCTGACGGCGGCGCTGTCTCTTCCTCTGGTGGCGCGGCGGCTGCTGGCTGAAGGGGCCTTCAATCTCGCCTTTCTGCCGGCTCTCACACAGGAAGGGGCAGAGCCGGCCCGTCTGGCGCGGGCCACTCTGCTGGTTCTGGCGGGGGCACTTGCGCTGGCGGCGCTGCTCGGGGCGTTTTTCATGCCGCAACTGATTGGCGTGCTCGCTCCCGGTTTCCGGGCGGATGGGCCGCGGGCGGATATCGCCATCTGGTGCGGGCGCATTGCGCTTTTGTATCTGCCTCTGGCGGGGATCTCCGCAATCTATGGCGGTATTGCCAATGGCGCGCGCCGGGTGCTGTTGCCGGCTCTTGCGCCCATGGCTGCGAATGTGACCGTTCTGGCGGTGATCGGCGTTCTGCTGTGGCGTGGTCTGATGGAGAGCGATACGGCGGCGCTGGCCATTGCTGCGGCAACGGTGGCGGCGGGCGTCAGCCAGCTTGCGCTGATGCTGTGGGCGGCCCGTGGCTGTGACGCTGCGCCGGGTTTCGGAGGGCTTTTCAGAAGAGACAAGGTGGAGGCGGCTGCGCCATCCTTCGCCATGCTGCGCAAGGCGGCCGGCATTCTGCGCACATCTCTTCCCGCCTTGCTGTTCGCAGGGCTCAGCCAGTTTCGCCTGATGATTGTGGCCGCACTCGTTTCCGGCACGGATGGCGCTGTGGCGGCCCTGAATTACGCCCAGCGCCTGATGGATCTGCCGCTGGGGCTTGTGGGGGCGAGCGCCGGGGCGGTGTTGCTGCCGGCGCTGTTGCAGCAGGAGCGCGCACGGGGGGAGGGGCCAGCCGCATCCGCTGTTCTGGCGGCGCTGGCTTTTGCCCTGCCGGCGGCGACCGGGCTGGCCGTGCTGGCGCAGCCCATCGTCGCCACCCTGTTCCAGCGTGGTAGCTTCACGGCGCAGGATACGCAGGTGACGGCCCTTTTCCTGGCCGTTCTGGCGCTCTCCCTACCGTTGCAGGGGCTGGAGCGGGTGCTGAGCGTTACCGCAGCCGCCGCGGGCCTGATGCGCAGGGCGGAAAAACTGGCGCTGCTCTCTCTTCTGCTGTGTCTTCTGGCCGGGCTGGGCATGCAGATGGCCGGGCGCATGGCGCAGGTACCGGCCATTTTGGTGCCGCCGGAGATTGTGGCCGGAGCGGTGGTGGGCTCGGCCCTGTTTTCCAGTATCGGGCTTTTGGTGCTGTTATGGCGCGCTGGTCATCTGCGGCTGAACGGGCGCGCCTTGTTGTGGCTGGTTGGTCTTGTTGTGGCCTGCCTGCTGATGGCCCTTGCCGTGATGGCGCTGGAGAGGCTCACGCTGGCCATGGCTGCTCCCGGCCTTGCCGGCGCACCCCGACTGGCCCTCCTGATTGGAGGTGGTATGGCCGTCTATGGGCTTTCGCTTTTGATGCTGCGCGGGGTCTTGCGCTTTCCGCGATAGGGTCTTGCGGTGCTCCTGAACCGTGCCCGTGCGGGGTTTTCCTACGGGTTTCAGCGCCGGCTTTCATGCCTGCGCGGCGGCTGCGGCCTTGCATCCCATCTTTCACGGTGGCATGACGCAGCCGACCCTTCAGTTTGCGCCGGCTCTGCCAGCCGGTGGATGCGAGAGCCATCTGGCCGACATGCGGCGGGTGGATGGGCTTGAGGCAAGGTTTCGATGGAAGGCGGCGCGGTTGCGGGCCTTCATGGATTGCAAAATGCGGGCGGGTCGCATGGCCCGCCGGCACAGGCCGGGCCGGTTGCGGCCCTTCAGGAGGTCGCCATGGCGGCGGTCGCGGAACGCATTTTCTCCGGCGTGCAGCCTACGGGCAATCTGCACCTCGGCAATTATCTCGGTGCCATCAAGCGCTTCGTGGATTTGCAGAAAGGTCGCGAGTGCATTTATTGCGTGGTGGATCTGCACGCCATCACCATCTGGCAGGAGCCGGAAGACCTCAAGCGCCATATCCGCGAGGTCACGGCGGCGTTCATCGCCTGCGGTATCGACCCCAAGGCCAATATCGTGTTCAACCAGAGTCAGGTTTCCGGCCATGCCGAACTGGCTTGGGTGCTGAACTGCGTGGCCCGCATGGGCTGGCTCAACCGTATGACCCAGTTCAAGGAAAAGGCCGGCAAGGACCGCGAGAATGCCTCTGTGGGCCTGTTCGCCTATCCTACGCTGATGGCGGCGGATATTCTGCTCTATCGCGCCACCCATGTGCCGGTGGGCGAGGACCAGAAGCAGCATCTGGAGTTGACGCGCGACATCGCGCAGAAGTTCAACAATGATTATGCTCGCACCATTGCGGCCAATGGCCATGAGGATGGCTATTTCCCCATGACGGAGCCGCTGATCGCCGGCCCCGCCACGCGGGTGATGAGCCTGCGTGATGGCTCCAAGAAGATGTCCAAGTCGGATGCTTCCGATAATTCCCGCATCAATCTGGCGGATGATGCCGACGCCATTGCCACCAAGGTGCGCAAGGCCAAGACGGACCCCGAGCCGCTGCCCTCCGAGCTGGAAGGTCTGAAGGGGCGGCCCGAGGCAGATAATCTGGTGGGGATTTTCGCGGCTCTCTCCGATGGGGCGAAGGAAGATGTGCTGCGTGATTTCGGCGGGGCACAATTCTCCGCTTTCAAGGCGGCGCTGGTGGAGCTGGCGGTTGAGAAGCTGGGCCCCATTGGTGGCGAGATGAAGCGCTTGATGGACGATCCGGCTTCCATCGACGCCATCCTCTCCGATGGCGCGGACCGGGCGCGGGTGATCGCGGATCAGACCATTCGTGATGTGAAGGATATTATCGGTCTCGTGCGCGGCTGAGGCAGCACGGGCCTTCATGACAGGAAAAGCCGCCGGGCGATGTCCGGCGGCTTTTTTAATGCGGGATGGGAGGAGGAGAGAGAAGCTCGGCCCCCGGAACGAAAACGGCCGGCCCCCGAAAGGGCCGGCCGCAAAATGTGCAGAGGCGTTCAGCCTGAAGACGCGATCTCAGTGACCGAAGGCCTTCACGATGTCCTCGGTCACCTTCTTGGCGTCGCCAAAGAGCATCATTGTGTTGTCCTTGAAGAACAGCTCGTTCTCCACGCCGGCATAACCGGCCGACATGCCGCGCTTGATGAAGAGCACGGTCTTCGCCTTCTCCACATCGAGGATCGGCATGCCGAAGATGGGAGACTGCGGGTCGGTCTTGGCCGCCGGGTTGGTCACGTCATTGGCGCCGATGACGAAGGCGACATCCGCCTGAGCGAACTCGGAGTTGATGTCCTCCAGCTCGAACACTTCATCATAAGGCACCTGCGCTTCGGCCAGCAGCACATTCATGTGCCCGGGCATACGGCCGGCGACGGGGTGGATGGCGTATTTCACCTCCACGCCCTCTTCCTTCAGGAAGTCGGACATTTCGCGCAGGGCATGCTGGGCCTGGGCCACCGCCATGCCATAGCCCGGCACGATGATGACCTTGCCGGAATTGCGCATGATATAGGCCGCATCATCTGCCGAACCCTGCTTCACCGGGCGGGCTTCAGCGCTGCCACCCGGACCGGCTGCCGCGGCATCGCCGCCGAAGCCGCCGAGGATGACGGAGATGAAGGAGCGGTTCATACCCTTGCACATGATGTAGGACAGGATCGCACCCGAGGAGCCCACCAGCGCGCCGGTGATGATGAGCGCGGTGTTGCCCAGCGTGAAGCCGATGCCAGCCGCCGCCCAGCCGGAGTAGGAGTTCAGCATCGACACCACGACAGGCATGTCCGCGCCGCCAATGGGGATGATGAGCAGCCCGCCCAGGACCAGCGACAGGATGGTGATGATCCAGAACAGCGCGATGGAACCCGTCATCACGAAGGCGATGATGAGCACGATCAGCAGCAGGGCGAGTCCCGCATTGATCCAGTGGCGCATGGGCAGCATGATCGGCTTGCCGCTCATGTTTCCATTGAGCTTGGCGAAGGCGATGATGGAGCCGGTGAAGGTGATGGCGCCGATGGCCACACCCAGGGACATTTCAACCAGGCTGGCCGGATGCAGGTGGCCCGGATCACCAATACCGAAAGCGCGCGGCGCATAGAGGGCGGCCGCCGCCACCAGCACCGCCGCAAGACCCACCAGAGAGTGGAAGGCTGCAACAAGCTGGGGCATGGCCGTCATGGCGATGCGCTTGGCCACCACGGCACCGATGCCGCCGCCAATGGCGATGCCGGCAATCACCAGCACCCAGCCGATGGCGTCGGATGGGGGTTGCAGGGCCAGCGTGGTGAGAATGGCGATGGCCATACCCACCATGCCGAACAGGTTGCCCTGTCGTGAGGTGGTGGGGTGGGACAGGCCCCGCAGGGCCAGAATGAACAGAATGCCCGAAACGAGATAGAGCAGGGCTGCGAGATTGGCGTTCATGTCCCGCGCCTCACTTCTTCTTCGAGTACATGGCGAGCATGCGGCTGGTCACAAGGAACCCGCCGAAAATGTTCACCGATGCAAGGATGAGGGCGAGAAAGCCGAAAATGCGGGCCCACCAGGCATGGCCGGTGTCCACAATGGTCGGCACGCCGACGGCGAGCAGCGCGCCCACCACGATCACGGAGGAGATGGCGTTGGTCACGCTCATCAGCGGCGTATGCAGGGCGGGCGTCACCGACCACACCACATAGTAACCCACGAACACCGCCAGCACGAAAATCGCGAGACGGAAGACGAAGGGGTCGATCGCGCCGCCGGTGGCGGCATGGGCCGCCGCACCAAGGGCGGAAGCCGCCTGATCGGCATAGGCCTGCGCGGCATCAGCGGCCTGGCGGGCCACCTCGGCCGCCACACGCGCCTGTTCTGCGGCATGTTGCGCCGCGGGATTGGCAGAAGCAGGGGTCATTGAGCAGCTCCCTCAGTCTTCGGAGCGAAATTCGGGTGCACGACAGCGCCGTCACGGGTGAGGAGTGTGGCCTTCACCAGCTCGTCGTCCCATTTGACGGCGAGGGCCTTGGCGTCCTTGTCCACCATGGTTTCGAAGAAGTTGTAGAGATTCTTCGCATAGAGCGGCGAGGCAGAGGCGGCGAGGCGGCCGGGCACATTGAGATGGCCGACAATCTTCACGCCGTTGATATCCACCACTTCACCAGGCAATGCGCCTTCCACATTGCCGCCACGCTCCACCGCGAGATCCACGATGATGGAGCCGGGACGCATGGAGGCCACCATCTCCGCCGTCACCAGGCGCGGCGCGGGCCGGCCGGGAATGAGGGCGGTGGTGATGACGATGTCCTGCTTCTTGATGTGGTCGGCCACCAAAGCGGCCTGCTTGGCCTGATATTCGGCGGACATCGGCTTGGCATAGCCGGTGGCGCTTTCGGCCTGCTTGAACTCTTCATCTTCCACAGCGATGAACTTTGCGCCCAGAGAGGCGACCTGTTCCTTCGCGGCCGGGCGCACGTCCGTCGCGGTGACGATCGCGCCCAGTCTGCGGGCGGTGGCGATGGCCTGAAGGCCGGCAACGCCAGCGCCCATCACGAAGACACGTCCGGCGGGCACGGTGCCGGCGGCGGTCATCATCTGGGGCAAAGCGCGTCCGAACTCTGCGGAGGCGTCGATCACGGCGCGATAGCCGGCAAGATTGGCCTGCGAGGACAGAACGTCCATCACCTGCGCACGGGTGATGCGGGGCATCAGCTCCATGGCGAAGGCGCTGACGCCGACCTTGGCCATGGCTTCCAGCGCGGCTTCATGGCCATGCGGGTCCATGATGGCCAGAACCAGCATGCCGGGCGCATACAACGAAAGTTCGGCTTCCGTTGGACGGCGAACTTTGAGTACCACGTCCGCGCCCGAGAGCGCTTCGCTCGCCGAAGCGGCGATGGTGGCGCCCACAGCGCTGTAATCGGAATCAAGGATGCCGGATTGAACACCTGCGCCAGTCTCTACGGCAATATCGGCGCCAAGGCCGATCAGGCGCTTTACGGTATCCGGAGTTGCGCCGACTCGCGGTTCGCCGAGGTCCGTCTCGGCGGGGACAGCGATTTTCATCTGGGTTGTCTCCAGTGCTCCAGAACCCTTCTGGCGGAGGCTCCTCAGGCAAAGCTGCGGAGCGCCCGGCCCTGAGGGTCAGAGGAGGCAGAACGATTCGTTGTCGGAAAGGGCGGCTCCGGTGCTGCTGCATCCGCGAACGGAAGATACGGCCAGCCGGTGTGTGAAGACCTTGCGGGCCGCGGCAAAACGGCGCGTGCGTTTTCGTGCCAGAGAGGCGCAAACCCGCCCGGCACAGCCTTGTTCAATGATCGCAGTTGCGTTCATTTTCTCCCCCATACGTCATGCCCTCCCTTTTGGGCATAGCTGACCACCCGAAATCTGGCAACAGCAGAGCGGTGCTTTGAGTTTGCACCGCACCCTGTATCATGGGTTGCAATCTATTTGTTCTTGTTTTGTTCGTTTTAGGGTGATAGGCAGGATGGATGATTGCTCATCCTCACTCCGGTCTTTCCCATCCGCCCCCCGGCGGGCCTGCCAGCCCGGCCATGCCCGGTGGCATACCGGAAGAACAGGGGGCTGGGTGTGCGCAAACGCCTTGTGGGGTGGCGGTTTCGCCGGAGCGTCGGCGTGGGCGGGGGGCGGTTTCCAATGTCGCTGGCCGATTTGAGCCCACGACCCATGAGGCTTTTGACGATGGTTGGCAGAGCCTTGAGGATCTGCCGCCCTTCCGAACCGAGGTGGGGGAGGAGCGGGCACGATCCATCATCACCCGCAATACATCCCCGGATGTGGGGTTTGATCGCTCCATCAACCCCTATCGCGGCTGTGAACATGGCTGCATCTATTGTTACGCCCGGCCAAGCCATGCCTGGCAGGGGCTTTCCGCCGGGCTGGATTTCGAGACCCGTCTGTTCATCAAGCCGGATGCGCCGGAGCTGTTGCGGCGGGAGCTTTCCAGCCCGCGCTACAAGCCGAAGGTGATCGCCCTTGGTTCCAACACTGATTGTTACCAGCCGATTGAACGCCAGTATGAGTTGACGCGCCGTATTCTGGAGGTGCTGGCGGAATTCGGGCATCCGGTGGGTCTTGTCACCAAATCCGGCCTGGTGGAGCGTGATATTGATATTCTCGCCCCCATGGCGGAAAAGGGGTTGGTGAAGGTGGCCATCTCCATGACCACGCTGGACCCGAAACTCTCGCGGCTGATGGAGCCGCGCGCCGCCAGTCCGCAGCGTCGGCTTGCGGCCATGCGTCGGCTTTCAGCGGCGGGTATTCGCGTGGTGGTGCTGACGGCACCTTTGATCCCGGCCCTCAACGATATGGAAATCGAGCGCATTCTGGAGGCTGCCAAAGAGGCTGGCGCGCGCGAGGCCGGTTATGTCACGCTGCGCCTGCCGCTGGAGGTGGCGGATCTGTTTCGCGAATGGCTGGTGGCGCATTTTCCAGACAAGGCCCGCCATGTGCTCTCGCTGGTGCGGCAGATGCAGGGCGGGCGCGATTATGACCCCACCTTCGGCAAGCGCATGCGCGGGGAAGGCCCTTATGCCTGGACCATCGGCCGGAGATTCGAGATCGCCGCCCGGCGGCTGGGCTTGCAGGGGCGAGGGTTGAAATTGACCACTGAGCTTTTCCATCGCCCATCTGGCCAGCCGGGGGAACAGTTGTCCCTGTTTGATTGAGAACCTGCCTCAAGCATTCAGAGATCCGGCAAGGTGGGGGGTACCTCCCGGCCCAGTGTGGCGAACTGTTCCAGCAACCATCCCGCGCCGGGGCCGGGTGGGGTATCGCGCCGCCAGATGCCGAAGAAGCGATAGGTGCCGGCAGGCTGATCCGGCATATGCAGGCGGCGCAATGTGCCAGCCACCAGATCCGGCTGCACAAGAGGCAGGGGCATGTTGCCCCAACCGATGCCCTGCCGCAGCAGGGCGTGTTTCGCGCCCAGATCTGCCAGCCGCCATGTGCGCGGGCTGAGCACGGCGAAATCGCGCCCCTCGGTAAAGCGGGAGCGGTCCGTCAGCACCAGTTGCACATGGTCGCGCGCGGCGCCCGGCGCAATAGGGTCCATCCGTGCCAGAGGATGATCCGGTGCGGCCACCGGAGCCATGATGACAGAACCGGCAGCCACTCGTTCAAGCTCATCCACCCCACCCGCCAGCGGGCCCGAAATGCCGATAGCGGCTTGTCCATCCAGCACCATGGCGTTGACTGCGCCCAGCGCCTCCACATGCAGGCGCAACGCCACCGTGGGGCAGGCGCGGGCAAAGCCGCGCAGCACCCGGCCCAGAGTTTCGGCGGGAAGCATCACATCTACGGCGAGGTCCACCTCTGCCTCCATGCCATCCAGCAAACCCTTCACGCGGGCGCGCAGCCCATCCATGCCCTGTGTGATGGCGCGCGCCTCCGCCAGCACCGCGCGGCCAGCCGGGGTGAGGCGCGGCTTGCGGGTGCCTTCACGCTCGAACAGGGTGAGGCCAAGCTGCATCTCCAGATTGGCGATGGCATAGCTGACGGCCGATACAGCCCTGTGCATCTGCCGGGCCGCTCCGGCAAAGCTGCCTGCCTCCACTACGGCCAGAAAGGTGCGCAATTGCTCGAAGGTGGGCGTGCCTGGGGTGGACATAACTTTTCTATTTTCCTGAATAATACAGGTAAAATTATCCATCTATCATTAAAAGCAGGCAAGCCCCATCTTCACGCCAGACAGGACGCACCGGTTCAGGCGCGTCGCACAAGATCAGGAGACGGGTGATGATCGAACTGCGCCCTTTCAGCCGTATCGGCAGCGCACACCATGGCTGGCTGGATGCCAGGCATCATTTCAGCTTCGCCAGTTATTTCGATCCCAACCGCATGCACTGGGGCAATCTGCGGGTGTGGAATGATGACTGGATCGCCCCCCATACCGGCTTTCCACCCCACCCGCATCGCGACATGGAAATTATCACCTATGTGCGCGAGGGGGCGATCAGCCATGAGGATAGCCTGGGCAATCAGGGCCGCACGGCGGCGGGCGATGTGCAGGTCATGTCGGCCGGCACGGGCATTGTGCACGCCGAATACAACAAGGAAGACGTGCCCACGCGCCTGTTTCAGATCTGGATTTTGCCGACCAGGCAGGGCGATGAGCCCGGCTGGGGCACCAAGCCCTTCCCGAAGGGGGATCGCTCCGGCCGTTTCGTGGTGCTGGCCTCGGGCTATGATGATGCTGAAGCCCTGCCTATTCGCACCGAGGCGCGGGTGCTGGGTGCAACGCTGAAGGCTGGCGAGAGTGTAACCTATCCTTTGGGGGCGGCGCGCAAGGGGTATCTGGTCGCCGCCACAGGTGAGATCGAGGTGGATGGCGTAAAGGCCGCCGCCCGTGATGGCGTGGCTATTGCGGATCTGGAACAGTTCACTGTCAAGGCTTTGGCCGACAGCGAACTGGTGCTGGTGGATACGCTCTGAAACAGGCCGGGCACCGGTCTTGGTTGCCAGACAAAAAACGCCCGCACATGGCTGGAGCTGTGTGCGGGCAGAGCTGGTTGGGGCTGGTTCTGGGCCGATATGACTGACGAGCCCGTGTGGGGAGCGACTTTGAGGGGGCCACCAGTTTTCACCCGGACCCTTTCAACCCACGCTCCCGCGAGGGGAGCGACGGCTGGCCCCTTAAGCCTCTGGAGCATCTGAGGCAAGGGCCCTTCATGTGCGCATATCAAGTCCGGGCCGATGCGGCGCGGTGGGGCATATCGGTTGCCTCTCTCCAACATGCTGGAAGACAATAGAAAATCTCTGAAGGCATCAATTTGCGGAGGCGGGTCTGCTTGTGGTTCGCGATGGGGGCGGTTCACAGCGCACCGGGAATGCCACGGGCCAAAGTTCTGGCTTCGGCCTCGCAGTTCGGGGGTGGGCTGAGGTCGTGCTGACGCAGGGCATCCAGCTCGGCGCGGGAGAGGCGGAGATCTTCGCGGAAATCGGCTTCGGCATGAAGGCGGGCTACCGTGGCTGAAGCCATGACCCGGCCTTGCAGCACATCCGTTTGCCAGTGGGCATTGCAGATCATGCGGCTTTCGCCATAAGCGCGGCCACGCGCCAGCAGGGCGTCGGTCCTTTCCGGAGCCAGTTCCGTCAGGACCAGTGCCAGCGCCCAGCCCGTGGCGGCATGGCCGGAGGGATAGGAACCCTCCGCGCGAATATGCTCGTCACGCTCCGGCGTACAGGTGGTTTCATCAAGGGCCACGAACGGGCGGGCGAAGCGATATTTCTTCTTTGCGGCCTCAGTGGAGCGGGAGGCATCGCGCTGGGTGCGATAGAGCAACTGGTAGAGGCGGGGCGTGCGCGTGGCATCCACCCGCACGCCAAGGGCGCAGGCGAAGGCATCCATGGGTCCGCCATCTTGCAGATTGGCATCGCGCGCCGCCAGCGCCCAGCGGTCTGAACCACGCAGGGCCTGTGCGCGCTGGTGCATCTGTGCATTCTGGCGGGCGGCGGGAGAGCTTTCCACAGGCGGGGGCGGCAGAAGAAGGGCGCTGTTCGGCAGCTCCCCCTTCTTCAGGTAGCCTTCCGGCAGGCCGGATGCGCGCAGAGGCACATCGGCGCGTGGCTCGGCAGCCATGACGTCGGCAGCCATGGCGAAGGTGAGAAGTACAAAGGGCAGAAGGGCTGGCCGCCGATGTGGCAAGGCCGCGCGCAAGAACCGAAACGTCATGTTCCTATCTCCTTTTTGCCGGATGATACGCAGGGCCATTCCGGGCCATTCTGGTGGCAAGCCGGGGGGCTGCACAGTCTGCGGAGGCTGAAAAATCAGAAAATCCGGCGGGGTGATCCGGCTGGGGCCCTGTTCGGGAGGGACTGAATGTGATCGGGCATGGACGTTGCCTTGCTCTCCTTTTAGAAGGTTCCGCAGCAGGCGCAGCCATCTTTTCCATATGCCGGGTTCCGCAGGGCGGAGTCGGGCCGGAAAACAGGCTAAAAGGCAATGAGGCGGAGGCGCACCTTGGTGCATCAACATGATGAGGACGGGCCAGGAGCCAGATCGCTGCGGGTTCTGGGTTTCCTGATTCTGGGCGCATTGATGACATCCATCATCGTGGCGCTTCAGCGGGCTTCGGGGGCCTATGGCGCTGAATTCGCCGCCACCCGCGCCAGCGAGGCCGGCCATGTGGTGACGGGCTTCATGGTGGCTGATTATCTGGCCAGCGGCCTGCCTGCGCCTTTGGCCTTCATTGCCGATTATGCGCTGCATTTTCCGCGCGTCGTCATCGGCATCTGGCCGCCTCTTTATTATGTGCTGGAAGGGGCGTGGGTTTCGGTGCTGGGGCCGTCCACCCCGGCGGTTCTGTTGTTGCCGGCGGTGTTGTCGGCGCTGCTCATGGTCAGCGCAGGCTGGGCCACCGGGCGGGTGCTGGGCCCTCTGCCGGGCGCTGCGGCTTCTGTCGCGCTGCTGGCGATGCCCTCCATCCGCGAGGCGACGATCATTGTGGGGCTGGATCTGCCGCTGGCGCTGTTCGCCCTGTGGGCGGGGCTGGCCTGGGCCCGCTTCATGGCCAGCGATGGCGCGCGCGGGGCGGTGCCCTTCGCTCTTCTGGCCAGCGCGGCCATTCTTACCAAGGGCACGGGGGTCTTTCTGCTGGCCCTGCCACTGGTGAGCCTGCTGTTCTCCGGTCGCTTTGAACTGGTGCGCCGGCGGGGCTTCTGGCTGGCGTTGCTCATCATTCTGGTGCTGGCCGGGCCGTGGACCATCGGCACCTATCCCATGGTTTCAGCAGTTTTCCCATCGCATTTCGGCACCGCCTTCATGGCGCTGGCGAGCTATGCCTATGGCCATGCCCTGCTGGTGGCGCTGGGGGTGGTTCTGGTGGCCTTCGCCGGAATCGGCATCATTTTCGCTGTGCTTGATGGCTGGCGGCGCAAGCCGCGCGCCGAAATTATGGTGGCCATGGCGGCGCTCGCGGTTTCGGCCGGGGCGGTGCTGTGCATCTTGCCGCTGGGGATTGAGGATGGCGCCATTCTGCCGCTGATTGCTCCGGCTATGATGCTGGCGACTTATGGGTTGGTGCGTTTTGCAGGGCTGGTCATCTCCGGCTGGCCCACCATTGTGGGGCTGGGCACGGCGCTGGCCCTGCTGCTGCTGGCGCTGCCCGGCATATTGGAGCCCCTGCACAAGGCCGGAAACGCCATGGATGAGCTGGCAGAGGCCGTTCTGGCCCGTAGCGCCGGCGCGCCCACATCCGTGCTTGTGGTGGCCGATCCGCGTGGGGAGAACGCGCTGATAGCAGCCATGGCCCAGCAGGACAGGACGGTACAGAATTTCGCGCTGCCCGCCAGCAGCATGCTAGCAGTGCCGGGCCGGGGGCCGGCATCCGGGGCGCCGCTTTATCCTGATCCGCAGGATCTTCTGGCCGGGCTGGAGGCCATGGCCCCAGGCTATCTGGCCATAGATACCGCCCCGGAATCCCGACAGGGCACAATCCATGCGGAGGTGAGCGAGGTTCTTTCCCGCTTCCCCGATCATTTTGAACTGCTCACCACCTTCCCCCGCGGGGATGGACGTGGTGAAGCGCGGCTTTACCGGCTGACGCATCCGGCGAAATCCGCCCATCCGGCGCTGCCTTCGGGCTCGGAAGATGATGTGAAATGGCCGGATATGCCCTCTCTGGATGAGCTGGAAGGAGAGCCCGACAGCGCGGCGTCTCCGGCCGCAAGCGGAGTGGGGCATCATGCGGAAGGTGAGGCTGAAACGGGAACGCCCGCTGCCGCGCCGGTGAATGGTCGCCCTTCCGGGGAAAAAGCCTCTCCGGCTTCGGCGCGCTGAGGCCGGGCCATGCGGGAGCTTCGTGATTATAATGCGCAGGAGTGGTTGAGGGGCGCGCCGCTGTTTCAATATTTGCGGCGGGCGCGCAACCGCACGGTGGATCGTATCTATCGCCGTCGTCTTGCGCCGGGCCAGGCCGAGCTGGTGGCGCGTTTGAGCGGGCATGAGGGCGCAATGGCCTTCACCGTGGCCTTCAACATGCCGGAAGCTGTTGAGCTGCTGATGGACGCCATGGCCCGCTTTCTGCCGGAAACACTCTTGGTGGTGTGTGACAATTCCAGTCGCGCAGAGGCGCGGCAGGCGATTGCGGCGGCCTGTGCGGCGCGCGGTGTGGCTTATTGCGATATGCCGATTTCGCCCTATCAGGTCGGGCGAAATGGCTCGCGCTCTCATGCCGTGGCGCTGAACTGGATTTTTCATAATCTCATTCGTCCCGCCGCGCCGCGGGTCTTTGCGCTGCTGGATCACGATCTGTTGCCATTGCAGCCTGTGGATCTGTGTGCGCGTGTGGCCGCCACCCCCTGTTATGGCATGGTGCGTACGCACGGAAAGGCGTGGTATCTGTGGCCGGGCTATTCCGTGTTTGATTTCCGATCGGTCGGGCATCTGCCGCTGGATTTCGGCACGGATACGCCGCTGGGGCTGGATACGGGTGGGCAGAACTGGTCTGTGCTGTATCGCAATCTGGATCAGGCCGCGTGTACAGCACCCATGGCCCCCATGTATGTGCGGGACCCTTTGACCGGAGACCGGGCACATTATCTGCTGGTAGATGGCTGGCTGCATGCCGGTGGCGCGGGCCATGGCGGTGAGGGCGCTTTCGCCAGCGTGCAGCGCGCCTATGCAGCAAACCCGGAAGGCTTGCTGGCCGCGCTGGAGCCGGTGCCGCAGGGGCGCGGAAAAGGCCGGAACAAGAAAACTGCGCAATAGGCCGGTCTCTGGCAGGGCTTTCGGCCTGGCGGGTTTTTCCGGCAAGAGGAATAGGCTGCGGGGCATCATGTTGCCCGGCCGAAAGGAAGCACGATGGGGCAGAGGCGGAACGGCATGAGTCTGGGTGGTCTGGTAGCATCCGTGCCGGGGCTGCACTGGCTCAACCATGCCCGTTACATGGTGCTGGACAGGGCCTATTGGGCGGTTTCAGCGCCGGGGCAGGCCGAGATGGTGGCGCAGCTTCAGGCCCGGCGTGAACGCCCGCTGGCGCTGACCATTGCCTATAATGTACCGGAGGCGGTGGATTTTCTCGCCGAAGCCATGGCGCGGTGTGCGCCGGATACACCCTTCCTGATCTGTGACAATTCCAGCGAGCCGGAGGCGCGGGCTGCCCTGTCAGAGATCGCAAAACAGCGGGGCGTGCTTTATCTCTCTCTGCCGCAGGCCCCTTTCGTGCGGGTGCGGTCGGCCCGTTCTCATGCGGCGGCGGCCAATTGGGTGTTTCACAATATCATCCGCAAGGTGCGGCCCCGAACTTTTGCCTTTCTGGACCACGACCTGATTCCGCTGGCGCCGGTGGATTTTTCCGCTCTGGTGGCACATCAGCCGGCTTACGGGCTGTATCGCCCCAGCGCGCGCACGGATGCGTGGTATCTGTGGCCGGGCTTTGCGGTGTTTGATCGGGCGATCGCCGGAAAAAGTCTCGATTTCGGACCGGACAGGTTATTGGCGACGGATACGGGCGGGCGCAACTGGTATGCGCTGTATCGTCATATGAACCGCAAGGAGATGGCCTGGCCCAAGGTGCGCACCGTGCGCGTGCCTCAGCCGGATGGCTCTTACAGCGAACCCAAGATGCTGGTGAATGGCTGGCTGCATGTGGGCGGAGCCAGCTATCGTGGCGGCGTGACGGCCCTTTCCCTGATGCGGCAGGTTTATGATGCTGATCCGGAAGGGCTTCTGGCATCCCTGGTGGATGTGAAGCCCGCCGAAGGCTGAAGGAGCAGGCCTGACGGGGCGCGGGCTCTCTGCCGTCAGATATTGTGTGGTCACTTTGGGCTGGAAAAGCTGATGTGATGGCTCACCGGGGCATCGGGCGTGTTGCATCACAGCCGGCGATTATTACGGCGCTGGGGCGGGCTGTTGCCGCGCGGTTTCGGGCTTCGGGCAACTTTGGGCTGGGTCTGTTGTTCAGGTGCCCGCTCTTCTTTCATGCTCATCCCAGTCATTTTATTCCGGTCATGGCGCATGGGCATAAAAAAACGCCGCCGGAAACCGGCGGCGCTTCAGCAGTATGGAAGCGGGGCGCACACGCAAGGGTGCAGCCCGGCTGTTCAGTCTCACTCGGCGGGAGCAGCAGCGGCGGCGGCAGCGGCCGCAGCAGCAGCCTTGGCCTTCTTGCCACCGGCGTTACGGTCCTGACGCTCGGCGATACGTGCGGACTTGCCGCGACGGTCCCGCAGGTAATAGAGCTTCGCGCGACGGACCTTACCGCGACGCACGACCTTGATGGAGTCGATCATCTGCGAGTAGAGGGGGAACACGCGCTCCACACCTTCGCCATAGGAAATCTTGCGGACGGTGAAGCTCTCATTGAGGCCACCGCCGGAACGGGCAATCACAACGCCTTCATAGGCCTGCACGCGGGAGCGGGTGCCTTCCACGACCTTCACGTTCACAATCACGGTATCACCGGGCTGGAACTCGGGAATCGGGCGCTTTTCGGCAAGCTTGGCAGCCTGTTCGGCCTCAAGGGTCTGAATGATGTTCATTGTCGCCAACCTCTAGGAGCCGCCGGCAGGTGCAGACTGTCCGGTCTGCCCGGCGCCCCATCGTGTCGTTGTAAGTTAAGGGGACGCGGCTCCATACATGAGATGGGCGCATTTGTCATGTCTTTTCCATGACGGTGGGCTGTATCGGGTTGAAAACAGGCTCAGTCTTCTGCCTGTTCGGGGGTGTTGCTGTGCGATGCTACCTCTTGCGTCAGCAAGTCGGGCCGGCGGGCGCGAGTCACGGCTTCCGCTTCAGCCTGACGCCAGGCGCGGATGCGGGCATGATTGCCGCTGGTGAGCACCTCCGGCACGGGCGCGCCCTCGAACAGTTGTGGGCGGGTATATTGCGGATATTCCAGCAGATTGTGCGAGAAACTCTCGTCCGTGCCGCTTTCCAGCTTGCCCATCACACCGGGAATAAGGCGCACGCAGGCATCCAGCAACAACAGGGCCGCTGCCTCTCCGCCTGAAAGCACCACATCACCCACGCAGATCTCTTCCAGATTGCGGGCCGGAATGATGCGTTCATCCACCCCCTCGAACCGCCCGCACAGAATGACAGCGCCGGGCCCGGCCGCCAGTTCGCGCACGCGGGCCTGTGTCAAAGGGCGTCCGCGCGGGGTCATCAGCAGGCGCGGACGAGGATCATCCGGCGGGGAAACGGCATCAATGGCTCGGGCCAAAACATCCGCACGCATCACCATACCGGGGCCGCCGCCTGCAGGGGTATCATCCACCGAGCGGTGCTTGTCTGTGGCGTGGTCGCGAATCTGCACGGCATCCAGCGCCCACAGTCCGCGTTGCAGCCCCTTGCCAGCCAGTGCATGGCCCAGCGGGCCGGGAAACATCTCCGGATAAAGGGTGAGGACGCTGGCCTTGAATGTCATGTTTCAGATGCGCTCATTGCGGGGGGCGGCAAAGGTGGGTGTAGAGGGGGCAGGCATGACGCAGGCCGGGCGGAAGGTCAAATCCGCCGGGGAGCTGAGCTGTCTTCATTTTTTTGTGTTGCTTCTGTATTCCCTTGCGTCATGCCATCTTTTGGTCCCGGCCGGGTGCGATGAGAGGGCATTCAGGCAGATCGTTGGCACAGGCTGTTGGGCGATCATGTCTGATTCAACAAAAGTTTCATTCCATGTGTCGCAGAGGCTGGCGTGGGGTGGTGGTGGAAGGCCACTGCCGTTATGAGTGTTGCGGCCTGTTGTGCATGCGGCGTGTCTGGTCATGTCGGCTTCATCTGGCATGAACATTGTGCGGTCCTGAGCCATGCTCGGAACTGGCACCTTTCTCAGACGGGGGTAACGAATCAGTATGTCTGTTCGGTCAGGTGTCTCCCGAGTCTGGGCTTTTCTGCGTGACAAGGTGGGGCTGCATGGGCTTGGCCTTGTGCTGACTCTTGTCATCATCGCCTTTGCTGCGGTGGTGCTCTATCGCATGCTGCACGACCTCAGCTTTGAGGATGTTGGCCGGGCCATGGCCGCCAAGGACCCGCTGCATGTCGCTCTGGCCTTCGTGCTGGTAGGGTGCGCCTATGCCACGCTGACCCTGTATGACTGGTTCGCCCTGCACACCATTCACAAGCCGGTGCCCTATCGTGTCGCTGCCATGGCCGGCTTCTGCTCCTATTCGGTGGGGCATAATGTGGGCTTCACCGTCTTTACCGGCGGTTCCGTGCGCTACCGCATTTATTCGGCCTGGGGGCTTGGTGCCATTGATGTCGCCAAGGTGTGCTTCATCGCCGGGCTCACCTTCTGGCTTGGCAATATCGCCGTGCTGGGGCTGGGCATCACCATTCATCCCGAGGCAGCCTCGGCGGTGGATCATCTGCCGGCTTATATCAATCGTCTCATCGGCATCGCTGCGCTGGTGGGACTGGTGGGTTATGTGATCTGGGTCTCCATGGCGCCGCGCGATATTGGTCGCTCGTCATGGTTCGTGCGTCTTCCGGCGGGCCGCTCCACCCTGATGCAGATCGGCATCGGTATTCTGGATCTCAGCCTGTGCGCAGCAGCCATGTATATGCTGATGCCCGGAGAGCCCTATATCGACCCGATCTCTCTGGCTGTCATCTTCATCACCGCCACGTTGCTGGGCTTCGCCAGCCATGCGCCAGGGGGCATTGGCGTGTTTGATGCCGCACTGCTGGTCGCGCTGCCCCAGTTTGACAAGAATGAGATGGTGGGGGCGCTGCTTCTGTTTCGCCTGTTCTACTATATCGTGCCTTTTGCGCTGGCTCTTGTCATTCTGGGTATCCGCGAGGCGCGCCTTGGCAGTCGCAGACTGGGCAAGGGTGGGCGCGAAGGTGTGAGCGAGGAAGACAGGCGCGCTGAAGGGCCTTCGGCTGAGATGACGATGGCTGAGGAGGGGGCCTCATCTGTCGCTACCCCGGCCTCGCCGCGGGTGAAGGTCGGGAGCAGCAAGGCGAGAGGGCCTGCTTCCGCATCCGGGCGGGGGTGAACTTCAGGGGTGGAATTTGCCGGATATTGGCGTGAGGGGATGCCCGAGCGTCATCTGATGGGCGGAACATGCGCGCCTGTGTGCTCCGCCCCGTGATTGGCAGGACGCTTCAGTCCGGGCTGAGGGCTGGCAGGCCATTGGAAAGCAGGCGTCCGATACCGGGCAGGCTGGAGAGGCCGCCCAGTGTCTCTCTGGAAACCTTTATCAGCTTCACATCTTCTGAAATTTCAAACTGGCTCGGGTCCTGCGGGGCGCGGGTCAGCTGCGTCACTTCATAGACCGTGCGTACGGCACCCTTGTTTTCCATCTGGGTGCGCAAGGCGATGCCGTCTGGTGTGATGCAAGAAATGGTGCGCCCGGCCTTCGCCTTGTCCAGTAGCCAGAGATGGCAGACTTCGCCCGCGACTTCCGAGGCGCCGAGTTTCTTGCCGGTGCCCTTCAGGGCCGTGACGGCATATTGCGGCGGCAATGCCATTTCCAGAGCCATATTCGGCAGGTTGGGCATCAACATCACCATTCTGCCCGCCTTGAGCTTGATGATGCCGGTCATCTGAATGTCCTTGTTCGGGGGGCGCACATGCACCAGAAGCATGCCTTCATGATAGGCCATATCCATATCAGATCCGCGCATGGAGCGGGCCTTCACGGCAAAATCGCCCGTTGGCAGGGGCAGAGGCTCTGATGGCAGGTTCAGAATGGCGGCATCTGTCGCCAGATCATCCTTAGCCCTCGCATTCTGCGCCTGAGCCGTGGAGGGCATGAGCAGGCTGAGGGCGAGAGAAGCAATGCACGTGATCGCTCCAATGCACGTGATGGCCCCAAGAGTACGCGGCGTCGTGCGAGGCTGGGTTTGGAGAGAGGGTGCTGGCTGGGCGCAAGACTGGCTCATGGGGCGTCCTTCATCGGCCGGGCGGAAGGCAAGGCAGGCGGAAGAGTGGGAGAGAGCTGGGCTGGTGGGCCACGTCATTTGCAGGTGATCTGACCCTTGGAGGTGATCTGAACCTTGGAAGCCTGATTCTGGCACGGCTACAGTTTATACTTTCTTTACACTCTAAAGTTGTATTTTGCGTGTATATCCGTCCTCTTATCGTCGAAACCCTCTGGTGTCGTAAAGTCTTCGCGTCCATGTCCGATCTTGTGCGCTTGGATTCGCGCCGGGCGCAGCCGCGTTTTTCGTCCTAAGCAAGATCTGCCACAAACAGGGCCGAAGGGCGCTGAGGGGCTGTTCGTGCCTTGCGCGCAAACATGGGGTCATGGTGGTGCAGGGAGGCAGCCATGCCAGAGGGATGCCGGGCGCAGCCGAACAGGGCGCACAATAACAAACCGCAACAGAGCAGGGCGCAGCAGAAGATGTCGGGCCGGAACAGGGTGACAGATGTCAGAGCGGAGCAGGGGCGGGAAGAAGCTCCGCTGCGTCTTGAGCGCAAGGGCGCAAGGGCGGGCCAGTCAGAGGGATCTGATGCAGAGCTCCCGCTTCCGCACGATGTCCAGTTTGCCGCCTTGGCGGAAACCTCAAGGGCAGATGGCGCACAAGCAGGTGGTGCAGAGGGGGCGCAAGCCGGGGAGGGTGCCGGGAAGCATGCTGTCGCGCGGCCTCTTCCCTGGCTTGGCAAGCTGGCGCGGCTGGGGGCGAACCATCGGCCAGGCTGGCTATGGTTGAGCATGTTGGTGGTCTTGTGCATGGCGGGGTGGTTTGTGGGCGGGGTTCAGCTCTGGCTGGCCTGCGCCATCATCATTCTGGCTGCTGTTCCGGTGCTGTGGCCGGGGGGCCGCACACCTGTCGCCGCTCGGGCGGTGGCTATGCCTCCGCAGCCTCCTGCTGCCCATGATGCCCGCGTGGAGGCGCTGGTGGCGGCCTTGCCAGAACCTGCTTTGCTGCTGACGCCAAGAGGTGAGGTGATAATCGCCAATGCCCGTGTGCCTCTGGCGCTTGGCCCGGTACGGCCGGGAGATCCTCTTTCCTATCTGGTGCGTGTGCCGGAAGTGCTGGATGCGGTGCGTGTTGCGGCTGCGGATGGGGCTCAGCTTCGGGTGGAGTTTGCCGAGCGCGTGCCGCTGGATCGCTGGCTGGAGGCGCATGTGGTGCCATTGCAGCTGGATGCGGGCCCTAAAGCGCCGGCAACCGGCAGGAGGCCGGATGCGGTTCTGCTGATCCTGAGGGATTTGACCCAGCAGCGGCGGGTGGAACAGATGCGGGCCGATTTTGTGGCCAATGCCAGCCATGAGTTGCGCACGCCGCTGGCCTCGCTTTCCGGTTTTATCGAAACCTTGCAGGGTCCAGCCCGAAATGATGCGCCGGCACAAGAGCGTTTTCTGGGCATCATGGCGGCGCAGGCGACGCGCATGTCGCGGCTGATTGATGATCTGCTGTCGCTCTCACGTATTGAGCTGCATGCTCATGTGCAGCCCGAGACGGTGGTGGACCTCAATGACATTCTCTCCCATGTCTGTGACACGCTCTCTCCGCTTGCGGAAGAGCGGGGGGTGAGTGTGGAGTGTGAGGGTGCCAGCGGCCCTGTGCGTGTGCGGGGCGATCGTGACGAATTGATCCGTCTGCTCGAGAATCTGGTGGAAAATGGCCTCAAATACGGGGCCAGCGGCAAGCGAGTCACTGTCCGTCTGGTACGGGAGGACAGCGGATCGGGACAGGTCGCGGTGGTGAGTGTGCGGGACTACGGGCCCGGCATTCCCCCGGAGCACCTGCCGCGCCTGACAGAGCGCTTCTACCGGGTGGATGTCGCGGCCAGTCGTGGGCAGGGCGGTACCGGCCTCGGACTGGCGATTGTGAAGCACATTGTGGCGCGCCATCGGGGGAGAATGAACATCGAAAGCGTGCCGGATGAAGGGGCAACCTTTGCCTTCCGACTCGATATTTTGCCGGATGAAGGTAATTGTTGAGGTAAATCAGTACGTTGTTCCGTCATTCAACTGTCGCGTCCGCGTCATAGAAGGGGAGCGCACACGGACTAAGAGTCCGGCGCTCGATTGTTGCAGCACGGCAAGGGTCGTCAGACAGCATTGAAACAGGCTAGGAGAGAGAACGTGAAGTTCACCACCACTTTCGGCGCCATTGCCGTTGCCGGCACCATGTTCACGGGTGCGGCTTCCGCGACCGATTTCAACGGCGCTGGCGCGTCCTTCCCTGCGCCGGTTTATCAGAGCTGGGGCGCGGCTTATAAGGCCAAGTCGGGCAATGCCCTGAACTACCAGTCCATCGGTTCCGGCGGCGGCCAGAACCAGATCATCAACCGTACGGTTGATTTCGGCGCTTCCGATAAGCCGATGGACGAAAGCAAGCTGGAAGCCAACAAGCTGCTCCAGTTCCCCACCGTCATCGGTGCTGTGGTTGCCACCTTCAATCTGGATGGTATCAAGAGCGGTGACCTGAAGCTGACCGGCCCGGTGCTGGCGGACATCTATCTGGGCAACATCAAGAAGTGGAATGACAAGGCGATCGCCGAGCTCAATCCCAATATCGAGCTGCCCGATCAGGCCATCATCCCGGTGTATCGTTCGGATGCTTCCGGCACCTCCTTCATCTTCACCTCCTACCTCAGCTCCGTGAGCAAGAAGTGGGACGACGAAGTGGGCGCTGCCACCTCCGTGCAGTGGCCGGCCGGCTCTGGCGCCAAGGGCAATGAAGGCATTGCCTCCAACGTCAAGAACCTGAAGGGCGCCATCGGTTACGTGGAATATATCTACGCTTCCGCGAACGATCTGGTTGTGACCCAGCTGCAGAACAAGGCTGGCAACTTCGTGAAGCCGGATGTGCCGAACTTCGTCGAAGCCGCCGCTGCCGCTGATTGGGACAATGCGAAGAACTTCGCCGCGTCCATGATCAACACCGCCGGCGCGAATGCCTGGCCGATCGTCAGCCCCACCTATGTGCTGCTGCCGACCAACCCGACCAACGTTGAAGCCTCTCGCGAAGTGATGAACTTCTTCACCTGGGCCTTCACCAAGGAAGGTTCCGATGTCGCCGAGAAGCTGCACTACATTCCGCTGCCGGAATCTGTCGTGAAGCGCATCGAAGATGCCTGGAAGTCTGAAGTGAAGGGCCCGGACGGAAAGCCGGTTCTCTGAGCTTGATGCTCTTGGTGGTTCAATCGAGCCGCTGAAGTTTCGAGCGCCCGCCCTTTCATATCTGTGGAAGGGCGGGCCTTGAGGTTGATGGTAAAAGCCTTGTGACCTCAGGCCGGGTATGTCTGGTGGCAAAGGCACGATATTGACGTGTGATTCCGGCCTCTCGGTCGGGTCCATACTCTGAAGACGCATCAAGCGTCGCAGAAGACAGCACCGCAAAGCGGGCATGGCACAGCTCCTGTCTGTAGATGGAGAGTGGGCCGCAAGGGAGAAACGCCGAGACAGGGTGCGCCAGTGGTGTGCCGGTTGGCGTTCCAATTCGCGTTCCGTGCGCGAGGGTATGGCAAAACAGCTACGAAGATCGGGAATTGACGCAGCACGCATCTGGCGTGATCTGCGGAGATGAACCGGGGTGGGCGCGCGCTGGAGCGGCGTCTTCAGGAATTCTGTCGCGGTATGCAGCCGCGGCGATTGTAAAATCAGCCACAATCTTGGTGGCGCGCGAGGGGTTGGCATCCGATGGACGCGACGGTGGACGGCTTGAAGGGGGGTGGGGGCCAACCCATCCATCTGGCAAAAAAGCGCGGTGCGCTCGCAGATCCCATTTTTGTGGGCTTGTTGTGGGCAAGTGGCATTTTTGTTCTCATCCTGCTGGGGCTGATCATCTCAGAGCTGTTCAAGGGCGGTCTTCCGGCCCTTCAGCATTTTGGGTTGGACTTCATCTGGACAGCGTCCTGGAACCCTGTGAAGGATCAGTACGGCGCGCTGGTGATGATTTACGGCACGGTCTTCAGTGCCATCATCGCCGTTGTCGTGGCGCTGCCTCTGTCCTTCGGTATCGCCTTCTTCCTCACGGAGATCGCGCCGCCCAAGCTCAAGCAGCCCATTTCCGTGGCGGTGCAGCTTCTGGCCGCCGTGCCCTCCATCATCTTCGGTATGTGGGGCTTTTTCGTCATCGTTCCGCTGATGGCGACCTATGTGCAGCCGCCGCTGATTGCCACATTGGGTGAACTGCCGCTGATTGGCCTTCTGTTCGAGGGGCCGCCGCTGGGTTCGGGTATGCTGACTGCGGGCCTCATTCTGGCTGTGATGATCCTGCCCTATATTACCTCCATGTTCGTGGAGACACTGGAATCCGTGCCGACCATGCTGAAAGAGTCAGCTTACGGCGTGGGTTGCACCACTTATGAAGTCTACAAGAATGTTTCGGTGCCCTATGGTCGTACAGCCATGGTGGGCGCGGTGATGCTGGGTCTGGGTCGTGCGCTGGGTGAAACCATGGCGGTGACCTTCGTGATCGGTAACGCCACGCGCCTTTCCGCTTCCCTGTTTGCGCCGGGTGCCACCATCGCTTCCACTATCGCGAACGAATTTCCCGAAGCACCGCTGGGCTCGCTGAAGCTCACTTCGCTTCTGGAGCTGGGCTTCATCCTGTTCGTGATTTCCTTCATCGTGCTGGCTTTGTCCCGGGCGCTCGTGCGCTCGCGGATGGATTGATCGGGAAAGGCACGCATCATGGCTTCTCTCGCTGTCCGTCGCGCCAAGGATACCACCATCAAGGCGGTGTCCGTCGGCTTCGCCGTCCTCAGTATCTTTCTGCTGGGCTGGATCTTGTGGACCCTTCTGGCCCGCGGCCTGCCCGCGCTGGGTCTGAATGTGTTCACGCAGATCACCCAGCCGCCGGGTCAGAATGGCGGTTTGCTGAACGCTATTGTCGGGTCGCTTATTCAGGTCGGCATCGCACTGGTGATCGGCGCGCCCATCGGTATCTTCGCCGGCACCTTCCTGGCGGAGAATGGCAAGGGCACGAAAATTGCGGGTATCACGCGTTTCGTGAACGACATTTTGCTTTCCGCCCCCTCCATTCTGGTGGGTCTGTTCATCTATACTCTTCTGGTGGTGCCGTTCGGCGGCTTCTCCGGCTGGGCGGGCGCGCTGGCTCTGGCCATTCTCGTCATTCCGGTGGTGGTGCGTACCACGGAAGATATGCTCAACCTGGTGCCGGTGGGGCTGCGTGAAGCGGCCTTCGCACTCGGTGCGCCGCAGTGGAAGGTGGTTACTTTCATCACCTGGCGTGCGGCTCGTGCGGGTATTGTCACCGGTCTGCTGCTGGCCATTGCCCGTGCGGCTGGTGAAACGGCGCCGTTGCTGTTCACCTCTCTGGGCAACAATGCCTGGTCGGTGGATCTGTCCAAGCCTATGGCCAGTCTCCCGGTGGCGATCTACCAGTACGCTGGTGCGCCCTTCGATGACTGGGTTGCGCTGGCCTGGGCGGGTGCCCTTCTGATTACGGTTGGCGTGCTGTTCCTGAACGTGGCTTCACGTCTGGTCTTGTCGCGGATGAACTGAGGCGCGAGCTCAATGCTTGCGTAGCCACCATCACCTTCGCCCGACGTTCTTTTCGCCGGGCTTGCATCTTCCCCGTGTCCAACATGCCAGTGGCTGATCTGGCCGGGCAGCAGAATTTCAAGTGAGGCTCAGATGACGTCTGCGGTCGACCCCACCTTCAACATCGCATCTTCGGTCGCGGCCAAGCCCGGCGCAGCGACTGCCGCTTCCAAGATCAAGGTGCAGAACCTGCAGTTCTATTACGGGCAGAACCACGCCCTGAAGAACATCAATTTCGATATTCCGGAAAAGCGCGTGACGGCCATGATCGGCCCGTCGGGCTGTGGCAAGTCCACTCTGCTGCGCGTCTTCAACCGCATGTATGACCTGTATCCCGGTCAGCGCGCCGAGGGCCAGGTGATGTTTGACGGCGTGAATATCGTCGGCAAGGAGCTGGATTCCACCGTGGTGCGCTCGCGCATCGGCATGGTGTTCCAGAAGCCCACGCCCTTCCCCATGTCCATCTATGACAATATCGCCTTCGGCGTGCGCCTGCATGAGAAGCTCTCCAAGGCGCAGATGGATGAGCGTGTGGAATGGTGCCTGCGCAAGGCTGCCATCTGGGACGAGACGAAGGATCGCCTCAACACTTCGGCGCTCGGCATGTCCGGCGGTCAGCAGCAGCGTCTGTGCATTGCCCGCACCATTGCGGTGCGCCCGGAAGTGATCCTTCTGGACGAGCCGACCTCCGCGCTTGACCCGATCTCCACCTCGAAGATCGAAGACCTGATCGATGAGCTGAAGCGTGACTTCACCATCGTCATCGTGACCCATAATATGCAGCAGGCCGCGCGCTGTGCTGATAACACCGCCTTCTTCTATCTGGGTGAACTGATCGAAGTGGCGCCTTCGGATGTGATCTTCACGAACCCGAAGGAAATCAAGACGCGCGACTACATCACCGGCCGCTTTGGCTGAGGAGGGAAGGACCGTGGGGATGCCCGATCATATTGTGACCTCGTTCGATGTAGAGCTGAAGGAAATCAGCCGCGCCGTCGTCGAGATGGGCGGCAAGTCGGAGCGGCTGGTGGCCGATTCCGTCAATTCGCTGATCAAGCGCGATGTGACTCTGGCACAGAAGGTCGTGCTGCTTGATGATAGCATTGACCAGATGCAGCGCGATATTGAGGAGAAATCTGTCCTCATTATCGCGAAGCGTCAGCCGGTGGCGGGGGATCTGCGTGAGATCGTGGCTGCCATCCGCATCGCCAATGACATCGAGCGTATTGGCGATCTGGCGAAAAACATTTCCAAGCGTGTGATCGCTATTGAGGGTGAGTATCACCCCCAGAAGCTGGTGCGCGGTGTTGAGCATATCTCAGACCTGGTTCTGGAGCAGCTCAAGGAAGTGTTGGATGCCTATGCGGGGCGCAATGCGGCCAAGGCTGTTGAGGTGTGGGGGCGCGATAGTGATATCGACACCATGTATACCTCACTGTTCCGCGAGCTTCTGACCTATATGATGGAAGATCCGCGTAACATCTCTGTTTGCACGCATCTTCTGTTTTCTGCCAAGAATATTGAACGTATGGGCGACCATGCCACCAATATTGCAGAGATCATCTATTATATGGTCACGGGGCAGGTGCTGCCGGAAAATCGGCCAAAGGCGGATGCTTCCAGCGATACCACGGTGGCTTTTCCCGGAGATTGAGCCTTTCGGGAAAGGGTGCTGTTCCCTTCCGGCCCTGGTCGGAAGGGAAGGGCCTGCCACCTCACGGTAGGCCTTCATATTCTCGGGCGAAACCGGGTGGGCGCTTTTGTGCCCGCCGGGCGCACGGCTTGCAGGCGCAGAGTATTCTGGCCGGTGCCGTTCGCTTTATACAGACAGGTGTGAACAGTGCCGGCGCGTATTCTGATCGTCGAGGACGAGGAGCCCCTCACCCTGCTGCTCCGCTACAATCTGGAAGCGGAAGGCTATAGCGTCGAAAGCGTGGATCGAGGAGACGAAGCGGAAACGCGTTTGCGTGAAAGCGTGCCGGATCTGGTTGTGCTGGATTGGATGCTGCCCGGCCTCTCTGGCATTGAATTATGCCGCCGCCTGCGCAGCCGACCCGAGACGCAGCGTCTGCCTGTCATCATGCTCACGGCACGAGGCGAGGAAACCGAGCGGGTGCGCGGACTTTCCACCGGGGCCGATGATTATGTGGTGAAGCCCTTCTCTGTGCCGGAACTGGTGGCTCGCGTGCGCGCCCTTCTGCGTCGGGCCAAGCCGGAGCATGTTGCCACGCTGTTGCAAGCCGGCGATATCGAGCTGGATCGGGAAACCCATCGTGTTCATCGCGCCGGACGGGAAATCCATCTGGGCCCCACAGAATTCCGGTTGCTGGAATTTCTGATGCAGAGCCCTGGTCGGGTCTTCTCACGCGAGCAACTGCTGGATGGCGTGTGGGGACAGGATGTCTATATCGACGAGCGCACGGTGGATGTGCATGTCGGGCGTTTGCGCAAGGCGATCAATCGTGGTCGACAGTTGGACCCCATCCGTACGGTACGTGGGGCGGGTTACAGCTTCAACGAGATGTTCGCGCGCGGCTGAAGACTGCGGAATAGTGGTGTCGGGGCGGATTTTCTATCACATCGCCCCTCCGTTCTTTCATGCAGGTGAAGAGTGGGAAGGTGCGCTGTAAGTGCGCTGGTTGAGCCAGATGCTGCCCAGAACCAGCCCGGCACCAAGAAGTTGCCATGCGGTGAGGCTCTGTCCCAGAAAGACCCAGCCCAGAAGAACGGCGGTCAGTGGGCTGAGAAAGCCGAGAGATGAGACGACAGGCGCTTCCAGCCGGGCGAGCCCCCGAAACCAGAGCAGGCATGAAAGCGCAGCGCCGGCAAGGCTGAGCCAGCTGATGGCAGCAATGTTCACCCAGGTGAACTCGGGGCGATGGGGTTCAAAGGCAATGGCAAGGGGGATCAGTAGCAGTCCTCCTGCGCTGAGTTGCCAAGCCGTGTAGCTCAGTGACGAGGCCGGAGGCTGCCATCGGCGGGTGAGCACGATGCCCGTCGCCATGGAAGCGGCACTGCCGAGGGCTGCTGCAATGCCCAGCGGGTCCAGTTGTGTTACGGGCGTCAGTACCAGCATGGCTACGCCAGAAATGCCAGCGAAAACGGCCAGTACGGAAAGTGGCCGGATGGGCGCACCAAGCAGCAGATACGCCAGCAGAATGACGATTGGCGGCTGAAAATTGCCGAGCGTTGCCGCCACGCCACCGGGCAGCCGATAGGCAGAGATGAAGAGTAGGGCCCAGAACAGGGAGAAGTTCAGCCCGCCAAGCAGGAAAGCGCGCAACCACCAGATGCCTGATGGCAGTTGGCGGCTCAGCAGTAGCAGGAGCAGCCCTGCTGGCAGCGCCCGCAGAACCGTGATGGTGAGCGGGTAGCCTTCTGGCAAAAACTGTGTGGTGACAATGTAACTGCTGCCCCAGATGATGGGGGCCATGGCGGTGAGCAGCAGGTTTGTCAGGCGGGGCATGGCGTGGTTCCGGGAGGCTGGCGCTGAGCGGTGGAACTGAACAGTGTTGGGAGCGTGGCAGGGGGGCGAATCGGCCGCTGCGACTGCTCGCACCTGATGCGAGACAAGCCTTTATACTCTTTGGCTTATGACCGTCTCTGTAATGGTGAAGATGGGCTTTCCGCATGAGTGTTTCAGAGAGTATTTAGGGCTGGCGCGAGAGGAACTCACAACAGCCGAGATCTCGCGGCGCCTGAGGATTCTCGACCAGCGCGCCTACACTGTTTTGCGGGTAAGTGGTATGTGCCGGCTTTATCATCTGGCGAATTGCCACGTGCCACGCTGCCATTAGCAGTTGTAGCGCTGCTTGCCCGTGGATTGCCCCCTCCAGTCGCTGGACCTGTCAGCCGCAAAAAATCTGGAGCTTGCCGGCTGAAGGCACAGGGTCTGTGTTTTTTCGAAAGATAGACGGCTCTTTAAGTCGGGCTGACGACATCAGGGCTGGCCAGAAGGCTCTACTTGTACAGAAAATCAGCCTTTCGCAGCGCGTTTGCCAGCGGCTGAATGAGGCTCTCAAGGGTAAGCTCACGGATCGAGATGGATACGGCCCAGCCCCGGATCTTGAATGGAATGGTTGGCCAGTCCACGAAAATGTCGGTCTTGAGTTGGGCGATGTCAAGAAATGCGCCCTGCATCGGAAACTGCGCAGCGCTGGCTGGCCAAGCGTGAGTTCAATCGCAGAAAGTGCTTGAAGGGGCTGCTGGTTCGTCTGGAGGGCTGTTCATCCCGTCAAGCGCCCCCGAGGGCTGGCTGAGAAGGCGGAGAGCGGGTCTTCAATATGCGCTCGCCGAGTGACGCATTTGCACGGGGCGGATGTACATATGGGGCCCGAAGGCCCCATAATTCATGCTGGATACGTCATGTTGCGCAAAGGTTTTCTCAGACGAAAGAAACCCGGCGGTCACGACGGCGGTCCTGCACCGGCTGGTAGGCAATGCGCGCATGGTGCGCACAATAAGGCGTGCCGGGGTTGGAGCGGGCTCCGCAGAAATGGAAATCGTCGCTACCAGGCTCACCTACCGGCCAGCGGCAGGTATATTCGGTGAGGTTCATGATGGTGCAGCCTTGGCCCATGGGCACCACATTGGCTTCCACCGGGCGCGGCGCCGGGGCCGGGGCCTCTTCCACCAGCTCTTCCAGAACCGGGGCGAGAGCGGCGTTGCCTTGCGTGGCCGGGCGCTGGGGTGCCGCAGCCTGAGGCGTCTCGGGTGCCTGCTCAACCTTGGCCTTGGTGGTGGTGCGCGGGCGGGCCGGCGCGGCCACGGTTTTGGCGCGGCCCGAAAGGCCCAGGCGGTGCACCTTGCCGATGACCGCATTCCGGGTGACTTCGCCAAGCTCGCTGGCGATCTGGCTTGCAGAGAGGCCTTCGCTCCACAGCTTCTTCAGGAGTTCGACGCGCTCGTCGGTCCAGCTCATCGCTCTTCTCCAAATTGCCGCATCTTCAGCACCGGCCTGCGTGAAGGCCGGGCTGGTCAATTGATCCGCGGCGTCGCCACGCCGCGCGGCAGATTGCAGGTTCTGCCGCAAACCTTTCACAATACCGGGCCTGTTGCCGTTGACAGGCCTTCCCTGAACCTCACTGGCGGAGGGCCTCTCAGGCGGAAGGCGCAGGCCACAGATCTGCGCGACGGGCACCCCTTGTGTGCGGATCATGAGGGTGCACGACATCTCGTAGGTCGCTCGGGAGAAGCTACAATATGCTCCATCCGGGTGACAGGCTCCATTAACGAATCATTAGCGTTTTCCCCAGCTCCTTGCGAGCTTTTCGTGCTCAATGCTGCCGTGTCTGCTGCTCAGGGCTTGTTCCTGCCTGTGTCCAGCCTCGGCATTTGTGCTGCGCCCGGATATGAAGCCGTTGTCGCATGTGCCTGTACAAGTGCCTGTAGAAAATGGGCGAATGGTTGCCGGGGCGCAGTTTGAAAAAGGCCATCCGCAACTGTAGAGCCCGTGCCGCCGACATGGGGCAGGCTTCCTGTCTGGCTCGATCATGGGGGGTGTTGCGTGCTGTGCGGAAATGAAGTCCTTATCTGCGGGCGAGAATTGTTGACCTCGCGCGCGCGTTCATTAGAATTCATTTTGCAGGGTCGTCCCCCCGCTGGGGCGGCCCTTTTTAGTTTTTATTCGCGTGGCCACTGGTGCCCAAAAGGCTCCGGGTGCGGCACGTTTTTCCGGTTTCTAGCCGGTTCGCAGATCCAGTCCACGAGACGCTCCACGAGGAGGGGCGCTCTGAAACGTTGAACCCAGTACCCTCAGGAGGGTCCTTTGATTACCGCCGTTCTGCCGACCTATGCGCGCATCGACCTCGAATTCGAGAGGGGAGAGGGCTGCTGGCTCGTCACGACGGACGGGCGACGTTTTCTGGATTTTACCGCCGGCATTGCGGTGAATGTGCTGGGTCATGCCCATCCCTATCTGGTCAAGGCGCTGGAAGGGCAGGCTGAAAAGCTCTGGCACATCTCCAACCTGTTCCGCATTCCCGGTGGGGAGCGGCTGGCACAGCGGCTGTGTGACGCCACCTTTGCCGATACCATGTTCTTCACCAATTCCGGTGCGGAAGCGCTGGAATGCGCGATCAAGATGGCGCGGAAATATCACTATGCGAATGGTGAGCCGGAGAAGAACGAGATCATCGCCTTCAAGGGCGCTTTCCATGGGCGCACGCTGGCGACCATCGCGGCTGGCGGCAACGCGGCCTATATGGCTGGTTTTGAGCCTAATCTGCCAGGCTTCGCCCATGTGCCCTTCGGTGATATCGAGGCCGTGCGCGCGGCCGTGACACTGCGCACCGGGGCGATTTTGCTGGAGCCGGTGCAGGGGGAGGGCGGTGTGCGTGTCGCCCCTCCCGGCTTCCTGAAGGCGCTGCGCGACCTGTGCGACGAAAAGGGCCTGCTACTGGTGCTGGATGAGGTGCAGTGCGGCGTGGGCCGTACGGGCAAGCTCTTCGCCCATGAATGGGAGGGCGTCACGCCCGATATCATGGCCGTGGCCAAGGGTATTGGCGGCGGCTTTCCCATGGGGGCGTGCCTTGCGACGGAAGAAGCCGCCAAGGGCATGACGCTGGGCACGCATGGCTCCACCTATGGCGGCAATCCGCTGGCCATGGCCGTGGGCAATGCCGTGCTGGATCTGGTGCTGGAAGACAATTTCCTCGTGCATGTGAATGCGGTCAGCGCGCATCTGCACAAGGCTTTGCATGCGCTGGTGGAGCGCTACCCTTCTGTGTTGCAGGAGGTGCGGGGCAAGGGCCTTCTGGTTGGCCTGAAGCTCAAGGTTCCGGTGGGTGACATGGTGACCGCACTGCGGGCCGAAGGTCTGCTGGCGCCGGCCGCCAGCGATAATGTGTTGCGTTTGTTGCCTCCGCTCGTGGTGAGCACGGAGGAGGTGGATCTGGCTGCGGAGAAGATTGGCGCCGCCTGCCAGTATCTTGAGGCTGTTGCGGCCCGGCAGGGCAAGGCCGCAGCGCCGGAGGGCGCAGCGTGATGGGGACGGAGAACACTGTGCGCCACTTTCTTGATCTGACGGAACTTTCTGCCGCCGAATTGCGCAAGCTGCTGGATTTCTCAAAGGCCCTGAAGGGGCGCTTCCGGGAAGGAACGCAGGAAAAGCCGCTGGCCGGAAAGATCCTCGCCACCGTTTTTGATCGTCCTTCCACCCGCACGCGCGTGTCTTTCGATGTGGGCATGCGCCAGCTCGGTGGCGAAACCATCATGCTCACGGGCGCTGAGATGCAGCTCGGCCGCGGCGAAACCATCGCCGATACGGCCCGCGTGCTCTCGCGCTTCGTGGATGCCATCATGATCCGCATTCTGGATCATGATGCGTTGCTGGAGCTGGCGGAATACGCCACCATCCCGGTCATCAATGGCCTGACGCGGGTCTCCCACCCGTGCCAGGTGATGGCGGACGTGATGACCTATGAAGAGCATCGCGGCCTCATCACCGGCCGCAAGGTGGCTTGGGTGGGCGATTCCAACAATGTGTTGGCCTCGTGGATACACGCTGCGGAACGCTTTGACGTGACGCTGAATGTCGCCACGCCCAAGGCGTTCGCGCCCCGGCAGGATATGCTGGATTTCGTCGCGAAGACCGGGGCAAAGGTCCAGTTCATGGAAGATCCGAAAGCGGCGGTGGAAGGTGCAGATTGCATCATCACAGATACCTGGGTTTCCATGGGCGACAAGGAGGCGGATCGACGTCACAAGCTGCTGGCGCCTTATCAGGTCAACAGTGCGTTGATGGGGCTGGCGCACAAGGATGCGCTCTTCATGCATTGCCTTCCCGCCCATCGCGGGGAGGAAGTGACCAGCGATGTGATGGATGGTCCGCAATCTGTGGTCTTTGATGAGGCGGAAAACCGCCTGCACGCCCAGAAGGGCATCCTCGCCTGGTGTTTTGACGCCGCGGGGGAATGAGGAGAGAACCTCATGAGCGCTGACGATAAGGGTGCTTCCGGTAAAGGCGCTTCCGGCAAGGGGGGCGCGAGCCAGCCTGCTGATGACAAGGCCGGCTCCACCAGCCGTGGCGCCAGCGCCGAGGTGGTCGATAATATCGTCACCCCGTTCCAGGTGGATGCGCTGGATCTGCGCGGGCGCTCCGTGCGGCTGGGTGCGGCCATGGATGCGGTGCTGGCCCATCATGATTACCCCGCCCTCGTGAAGCGTGTGCTGGGTGAGGCGGTGGCGCTTGCCGTGCTGCTGGGTTCCTCGCTCAAGTTTGAGGGGCGCTTCATTCTGCAAACCCAGACGGATGGGCCCGTGAACATGGTGGTGGCGGATTTTGTCGCTCCAGACAAGATCCGCGCCTATGCCCGTTTTGATGACGAGGCGTTGGCGGAAGCCGTGCAGAAGGGTGAGGTGGATGTTCCCGCGCTTCTTGGGCGCGGCCATCTGGTGATGACCATTGACCAGGGCTTGTCCACCAATCGTTATCAGGGTGTTGTGGCTCTGCAAGGTGAGGGGCTGGAAGAGGCGGCTCACGAATATTTCCGCCAGTCGGAGCAGATCCCCACTCTGGTGCGTCTGGCCGTGGGTGAGGAAATGCAGGCCGGCGGCAATGCCTCAAAATGGCGAGCCGGCGGCGTGATGATTCAGTTCTTCCCACAGGATGCTTCCCGCGCCCGCATGGTGGACCTGCATCCCGGTGATGCGCCGGGTGGTGCATCAGGTGCGGACGCTGCGGAAGATGATGCCTGGGCCGAGGCCCGTGCACTGATTGGCACGCTGGAGGATGTGGAACTGCTGGATCGTGATTTGTCCAGTGAGCGACTGCTGTTTCGCCTGTTTCACGAAAATGGCGTGCGGGTATTTGATACCGTGCCTATCACGGCGCACTGTTCCTGCTCGCGCGAGCGTGTGGCCGGCGTTCTCGCCGCCTTCCCGCGCGATGAGCAGGAGGCCATGGTGCAGGATGACGGCAAGCTGACCGTGACCTGTGAATTTTGTGGCCGCACCTATGAGTTCGAGGCTGAAGAGGTGGTGGGTAGCACTGTGCAGAGCTGCCCGTTGGGGCAGTAGGCTCCAGATTTCGCCAGATATATTCACATATTGAAAAGGCCGGAGCATTGCTCCGGCCTTTTGATTATCTGGCCTCAGCCGGGCCGGCGCGCAATCTCATGGAGATGCGCGCCGCGTGGCGTTCAGTCATCCAGTTCCAGAGTCGGCTCGGCCCGGCGTTCGAGAACACCGCGAATGGCATCCACCAGCTCGCTTTCCTTCACTGCGAACTGGGCCGGGCGCACGGCACGATATTCGGCATTATCGGCGATGGAGGCGGCGATCCTTGCGCCCTCCACCAGATCCTTGATCTGGACTTCGCCGGCTTCCTTCTCGTTGGACCCCTGAATGATGACCGCCGGCGCGCCGCGCTTGTCGGCATATTTCATCTGCGCCTTCATGCCGCCGCCGCCCATATACATTTCGGCGCGGATGCCATTGGCGCGCAGATTGGAGACCATCTTCATGTAGTCGGCAATGCGGCTGGGCTGCTTGTCCATCACCAGCACCACGACAGGGGCGAGCTCTGCCTCCGCATCCAGCTTGCCCAGCGCGGCCAGCGCCGAAAGCAGGCGGGAGACGCCGATGGAGAAGCCCGTGGCCGGCACCTTCTCGCCCTTGAAGCGGGCCACCAGCCCATCATAACGCCCGCCACCGGCCACCGAGCCGAAGCGCACCGGATGGCCCTTCTCATCGCGGATTTCGAAGGTCAGCTCGGCCTCATAGACGGGGCCGGTATAATATTCGAGCCCACGCACGACGGAGGGGTCGATTTTCACCCGGTCCTGATAGCCGGCTGCGGCGACCAGCGCGGCAATGTCGCGCAATTCTGTCATGCCTTCCTGGAAGCTGGCGTTGGAGACGAGGGCCGCGGCCATCTCCACATCACCCCCCATCTCGATCTGCGCGCCATCACCATCAGCGGAAAGGCCGCTCTCGCCGGAGAGCATGGCGAGTACAACGGCGCTCTGGCGTTCATCCAGCCCGGCACCCTTGGTGAAATCGCCGCTCTCATCCTTGCGGCCCGCGCCCAGAAGCAGGGCTACGCCCTCAAGGCCGAACTTGTCGAACTTGTCGATGGCCCGCAGCACGGTGAGGCGACGGCCGAAATTCTCGTCCCCGCCAATGCCGATGACCTCCATCACGCCATCCAGCACCTTGCGGTTGTTGACGCGGATGATGTAATCGCCCCGCGGCACGCCCACCGCTTCCAGCGTATCGGCGGCCATCATGCAGATTTCGGCGTCGGCCTGCACGCCGGGCGCGCCCACCGTATCGGCATCGAACTGCATGAACTGGCGAAAACGCCCCGGCCCCGGCTTTTCATTGCGGAACACATAGCCGGCCCGATAGGAGCGGAAAGGCTTGGGCAGGGTGTCATAATGTTCGGCCACATGGCGGGCCAGCGGAGCGGTGAGGTCATAGCGCAGCGAGAGCCACTGCTCGTCATCATCCTTCAGCGAGAACACGCCTTCATTCGGGCGGTCCTGATCCGGCAGGAATTTGCCCAGCGCATCCGTATATTCCATCATCGGTGTTTCAAGCGCGTCAAACCCGTAGAGGGCGTAGACAGCGCGGATCTTGTCCAGCATGGAATGGGTGGCGGAAAGCTCCGGGCCGGTGCGGTCTGCAAGGCCGCGGGGAAGCCGGGCCTTCGGCTTGAAGTCTTTCGCCATGGGACTCTCGATATTTCTAGGGACATGAAAGGGCTGTGTGGTGCGGCACGCATCGCACGCACCACACAGCCTTGCTCTTAAAAGATGCGGCGGCACACGACAAGGCGGTGGCATGATGTTGCCTGCCGGCAGTGCCCTGAAGAAGATGGTGCTGCGGCTTCAGATGAGCGGGGGAATGGTGGGAGCAATGGGCACTTCCAGCACCACCGGGCCTGCGCCGCTAAAGCCAGCCTTCACCTGTGCCTTCAGGGTGTCCAGATTGGTGATGCGTTCGGCTGCACATCCATAGCCTCTGGCCAGGCTGACAATATCAATGTCAGGAATGTCCAGCCCCGGCACGCCTGGGGTTTCCTCCAGCCGTGCAAAGGATTTGAGGATGCCATATTGCCCGTTGCGCATCACGATGAACACAATGGGCAGATTGTTTTGCGCGGCAGACCACAAAGCCTGCACGGAATATTGGAAGGAGCCGTCGCCCACCACCATCAAGACCGGACGATGGCGGCCGGTGTCACGTTCACCCAAGGCAATGCCAACGGAAGCCGGCAGATTCCAGCCCAGCCCGCCAGAGGCAAAGGTAAAGAAGGTGGCCGGTTCCGTAATAGGCCAGGCGCGGTGCAGATCGGCCAGATTGGAAGGGCTTTCTTCCACCAGAACAGCATGTTCCGGCCGAACATCCGCCAAGGCCGCAAACACATCAGCCGCAGTGGGAAGGCCGCTGGCATCCTGATGGGGCGGATGGGCGGGCTGCGGAGCCAGATGGTGCGGGGCAGGTGTTACAGCGCTGACCGTGGCGGGCGCTTCCGGCGTATGCACCAGATGGAGCAGCGCCTGTGTAGCCAGCACGGCGTCACCCACCAGACTGTCGCCCACCGGGGCGCGGGCGGTTTCTGCCGGATCATCAGAAATATGGAGCAGATGCAGACCTTCCGGCAGATATTCACCTGGCACCCACGGATAATAGCGAAACACCGGGGCGCCGATGACAATGGCGACATCATGCCCCTTCAGCCGCGCGCTGAGCGGCCCCTTGGCGAAGGGCAGGCCGCCGGCATAGAGCGGGTGGGTTTCGGGGAAGGGCGCGCGCTCGCTGGCAGGGGCGGCGTAGACGGTTGCTCCCATTTTTTCGGCCAATGCGACAGCGACATCCCAGCCATTGCCGCGATCAATGGCAGCGCCAAAGATGAGCGCAGGGGAGCGGGCCGCGGAGAGAATTTCCGCAAACTCCATCAGTCGGGCCGGGTCAGGCGCAATGCGGTGGCTAACGGTGCGCACCACGGCCGGAGCTTGCATCGGCTTGTCCCAGTCATCAAGCGGGAGAGACAGGAAAACAGGACCACATGGGGCTTGCATGGCAGTGGCGCAGGCCCGCATGAAAGCCCCCGGCACATCTTCCGCGCGGCTGGGTTCATATGACCATTTCACCCAGGGCTGGGGCAGGCGTGTGGCCTCCACATTGGTGAGCCATGGCTCCATCAGCAGCATCTCACGCGTCTGCTGGCCAGCGGTGACAATCAGCGGTGTCTTGTTCAGGGCCGCAGTGATGAGATTGCCCATCGCATTGCCCAGGCCCGCTGCCGTATGGACATTCACCAGCGCGGGTTTGCCTGTGGCTTGCGCATAACCGTCAGCCATGGCGATGGCGGAGGCTTCCTGCAAGGCCAGATGATAGGTGAAATCCGCTGGAAAATCCTTCAGGAATGTTTCTTCCGTGGAGCCGGGATTGCCGAAAAATGTGGTGAGACCGAGCTGGCGTAACAGATCATATGTGACCGAACGAACCGTCATGGTCATGTGCCGACTCCAGATGATTGACGGGCTCAAAAGCCGCCCGCCCTGACACTGCCCACAGTGACTCAGCTAAGGACCATTGGCCAGCTTTCCCATGGCGTTTGGGGGGGCGCATGTAAAAAGGCCGGGCCTGAACCGCTTGCGCAGCGCCAGACCCGGCCTTCTGAACGGGATGATATGGCCCGAGGGCGAGGGTGACGCGTTTTAGCGCTTCACCACCACGCGGGTGCCCAGCGGTACGCGCGAATACAGGTCGATAATGTCCTGATTCAGCAGGCGGATGCAGCCCGAGGAAATCTGCTTTCCGATGGACCAGGGCTCGGTGGTGCCATGAATGCGGAACAGCGTATCGCGGTTGCCCTGATAGAGATACAGCGCGCGCGGACCCAGCGGATTGGTCTCGCCGCCTGGCAGGCCGCCGGCATAGGGGCCATAACGCTTGGGCTCACGCTTGATCATGTTGGGGGTCGGCGTCCAGTGCGGCCATTCCTGCTTGCGCTTGATGGTGGCCGAACCTGAAAAGGAGTAGCCCTGCTTGCCCACGCCCACACCGTAACGAATGGCCTTGCCATTTTTCTGCACCAGATAGAGGTGGCGATCCGTGATATCGACCACAATGGTGCCGGGGGCATGTTTGGTGGGGTAGCTGACCACCTGACGACGATATTTCGGGTCAACCTCTGACAGATCCACCGCATTGACGGGGTGGGGCTCGGTGTCAATCGCGGCATATCGGGAATCGAACACGCCAGCGGAAGGCGGCGGGGTCTGATTGGTGACACAGGCGGCGAGTGCCAGCGGAGCGCCCAGAATGAGCAGGAGGCGAGTCAAAAATCGGCTTTTCGTCAGATCAAGTGCCATGGTCTGCCCAACACGAAAATACGAAACGGGATGCTGCCATCGCGTATTCCGCGCGGCAGGGGCGGCGGTTCCGCCTGTCTGTCAGCGCATTCAATCGCGGTAAGGTGGCATTAAGGTTAACGCCGCGAAAAAAGTCACACCTCTCCCGCGAACATCTTTGCTGTAGCACGGTCGCTCATGTTCCGGGTTGCGCATATGCCACAGTGTGGCGGGAATGATACGGGCGGACCGGGGGCTTGAGCCTGTTCTTGTACACGGTTGTAATCACAGGGTTTTGCTCGCCACTAGGGGGGCGTCCCGCCACCCTGTTCTGTGGCGCATATGCACCATGTGCGGTGCAATATTTCAGCGCGTGAAAATCGGTTCAGTCTGCACGGGAAATGGTGCCGGGCGAGACGGTAAAATGTTCCCCGCCGTCCAATTGTGTAAAGGCGGCGGGCTCGGCACCCGTCATCCAGACCTGTGCACCCAGCTGCGCCAGGGCGCTGAACAGGCCCGCACGGCGGGCGCTGTCGAGATAGGCCACCACATCATCCAGCAGCAGTACGGGCGAAAGCCCCTGCATGGCCGTAATCAGGCGGGCATGGGAGAGGGTGAGCCCGATGAGCAGGGATTTCTGCTCGCCGGTGGAACAACGTGCGGCCGGCAGGTGCTTGGAGCCGTGGCGCACCAGAAGGTCACACAGGTGCGGGCCTTCCAGCGTGCGGCCGGCGGCTTTGTCCCGCGGGCGATTGTCGCGCAGCATAGCGCGGTAGCGGTCCTCCACCTCCAGCGCGGGGGCGGTGGCGAGCATGCGCTCAACAGCCCCATCCAGCGTGACATCGGCAAAGGGGAAGGGAGAGGATTCATCGTGGTGGGCTGCGATTTCGGCGGCCAGCCGGGCGACAGTTTCCACTCGTGCGGCGGAAACGGCAATCGCCAGCTCCGCCAGCTCATGTTCCACCGCATCCAGAAAGCGCGGGGCGCCATTCTCTTCCAGCAGGCGATTGCGCGCGCGCAAGGCCCGCTCAAGGCTGTTGACCCGGCTGCCATGGCTGCCATCAACGGCCAGAACCAGTCGATCCAGATAGCGCCGTCGGTCAGATGGGGGGCCGGTGAACAGGCCGTCCATTTCCGGGGTCAGCCAGATCACCTTGAGATGATCGAGAAAGGCGTTGGCGGAACCCGCGGGTTCGCCATCAATCCGGCTGCGGCGGGTGGTGGCTTCTGGCCCTTCCATGCCGGTGCCGAGACGCACTTCACCATAGGCCCCTTCCACCAGCGCGGACACAGCCCAAGGGAAGGCGTGTGCCGGGCCATGGGGCGTATGCTGCGGTGCGTGTGCCCCCATCTCCCGCTGGCCAATATCTGTGAGCTGGGCCCGTCGCAGGCCCCGGCCGGGGGTGAGAAAGGAGATGGCCTCCAACACATTGGTCTTGCCCGCGCCATTCGGTCCCGTCAGCACCACTGGCCCGGCTTCCACGCTGAGTCGCATTGCGCCATAGGAGCGAAAGCGGCTGAGGGTAAGGGTGCGGATACGGGCGTGAAGCATAGATGTGAGGCGATATACCAATGCGGGCGCGGCTGTTTCTCGCGGTGACAGGCCACGCGCCTTGTGTGAGATGAAATAGGCCGGTCTGTGCTTTCAAGGCAAGCGGGGAGGGCGTATGCGGCTGCGAGCAAGCCGCCGACATATGAAAAAGGGCGCAGCCCGTGGCGCGCCCTTTTGCTTGTCCGGTATCGCTTCAACTGAGGCGATCACACCCGCATGGGCATGAGCACATAAAGCGAATCCTGCTTGTTGGCGTCGCGCACCAGGGTGGGGGAGCCGGAATCAGCGAATTTCAGCTCGGCCGTGTCACCTTCAATCTGGGACATGATGTCCAGCAGATAGCGGGCATTGAAGCCGATCTCGAGCGCTTCCGCGCCATATTCCACTTCCAGCTCTTCTGTGGCGCTGCCCGAATCGGGGTTGCTGACGGAGAGGGTCAGCCGCCCATCGGCCATGGCCAGCTTCACCGCTCGCCCGCGCTCGCTGGACACGGTGGAGACACGGTCCACCGCAGCGGCGAAGGCGTCCTTGTCCACCTGTAGCAGCTTGTCATTGCCCTGGGGGATGACGCGGCCATAATCCGGGAAAGTGCCGTCAATCAGCTTGGAGGTGAGCACGATGGCCCCCACCTGCACGCGGATCTTGGTGGTGGAGACCGAGACGGACGCTTCTGCCTCTTTGTCTTCCAGCAGCTTCTGGATTTCGGCCACTGTCTTGCGCGGTACGATCACGCCTGGCAGGCCATCTGCACCTTCCGGGGCGGGCAGTTCCGCCTGAGCTAGGCGGTGGCCATCGGTGGCCACCGCGCGCAGCATCGGCGCGCTGGCCTCCCCCGTGACATGCAGATAGATGCCATTGAGATAGTAGCGCGTTTCTTCAGTGGAAATGGCGAACTGGGTCTTGTCCACCAGACGGCGCAGATCCAGCGCCTTCACCTTGAAATTATAGGCAAATTCGCCAGCGGCCAGATCAGGGAAATCAGCTTCCGGCAGGGTCTGAAGCTGGAAACGCGCGCGGGAGGCGCGCACTGTCAGCGTGCCATGCTCGCCGGAGCTTTCCAGCATCACCTGTGCCCCGTCAGGCAGCTTGCGCACGATATCGTACAGCACATGGGCGGGCACCGTGGTGGCGCCTTCCTGCGAAACCTCGGCGGGCAGGCTTTCCACCACCTCGAGGTCCAGATCGGTCGCCTTCAGTTCCAGCCCGCTGCTGGCCGCGCGGATCAGCACATTGGCGAGAATCGGAATGGTGTTGCGGCGCTCCACAACACGGTGAACATGGCTGAGCGACTTGAGAAGCTCAACGCGCTCGACGGTCACCTTCATGGCCCGTTATCTCTTCGCTCTGGCGCTCCAGCGCACCGGCCGGGCCGGGCTTCAGGTTCGCCTCCAGATTCCAGGGATGGGCCATGACCCCACAATTGCGGAACTGGCCCCTTGGGGTGGTGGCCCTCACGAGCATGCAGGCAGAACTGCTGCACGCGCGAAGGCCGGGCCGGGAAGATTGCCGCCCGTTCGGCCCCAAGGCAAGGCCGGCGGAAGAATTTTCGTGCCGGGCGGCGTCATCCGGCATCAGGACAGGCAAAAAAGGGGGCGTCAGTTCGCCCCCTCTTGCAAGGCTCAGGCTTCCTGGACGGTGCGCTTGAGCAATTCGATTTCGTCGGAGAGGCCGCGATCGGTGGCCAGCAGGCGATCAATCTTGCGCACCGCATGCAGCACGGTGGTGTGATCGCGCCCACCAAAGCGACGGCCAATCTCGGGCAGGGAACGCAGCGTCAGTGTCTTGGCCAGATACATGGCGACCTGACGGGGCTTCACCACATTGGCGGTCCGGCGCTGGGAGAGGATGTCGGCCCGCGAGACATTATAATGCTTGGCTACGATGCGCAGAATATCATCCACCCGCACCCGCTTGGGATCACAGGGGCGAATGAGATCCTTCACGGCATTTTCAGCCATTTCCAGCGTGACAGGCTCGCTGGTCAGCTGGTTGAAGGCGAGCAGCTTGTTGAGGGCGCCATCCAGATCGCGCCCGCTCTGGCCCACGCTGCGGGCCAGGAATTCCAGCACATTGGCGGGAACGCTGAAACCGGAATGCTGCTCCTGAAGAGTCTGATAGCGGCTCTTGAGAATTTGCAGGCGCAGTTCTTCTTCCAGCGTGGCGAGTTCCACCACCAGCCCGCCGGCAAGGCGTGAACGCACACGCTCGTCCAGATGCTCAAGATCGGCCGGCACGCAATCCGCCGCCACCACCACCTGTCGCCCGCCATCCAGCAGGGCATTGAGGGTGTGGCAGAATTCCTGTTGCAGATTATTGCCCTTCAGGAATTGCAGGTCATCAATCACCAGCGTGTCGATGCTGCGCAGGGCGTCCTTGAAGGCGATGGCGGAGTGGCTTTTCAGCGCCGCCACAAAACCATACATGAAGCGCTCTGCCGTAAGGTAGGTGGTGCGGCGGCCATGCTGCCTGCCCGCCCAGGCAATGGCCTGCAACAGATGCGTCTTGCCAAGGCCCACTGCGGCATGGAGATAGAGCGGATTATAGACCGGGCTCGCACCGCTTGCGGCCTCCGCAACCTGCTTGGCCGCAGCATGGGCCAGCGAGTTGGACTTGCCGACCACGAAGGTCTCGAAGGTCAGTCGCGGATCAAGTGGCGAGCCGGACGACATATCGGAGGCATCGGCGCCAGCAGAATCGGCATTTCGGGCGTTCGCAGCAAGGGCCGGGCCGGAAGAGGCGGGGGTGGCGCGTGCCGGCGTATGGGTTTCCACGGCGCGCAGACGCGCACCACCTGCGGTCGGTGTCGAGGCGGGACGACGCACGGCGGCGCTTTTGACAGCCACAGGACGCGCCACGGCGGAGCGCACCGTCAGATCCATGCGACGGCGCACGCCGGTTTCCTCGGCGAACAGCTCGGCGATACGGGGCAGATAGTTTTCCTGAATCCAGGATTTCAGGAAGCGCGTGGGCACGGAAAGGCGCACGGTTTCACCGGTGATGGCGTCCACTTCCATGCGGGCGAACCAGCTGGAAAACTTTTCCTCGCCAATTTCGTCATGCAGGCGCTGGCGCACACGCGGCCAAGGGCTCTCATCATCCATGCCCGCCGTATCCGCGAATCCCGGCTGAAAGCCGGAGCCGGTCTGGGTGGCATCGTGAGGCTGAGGCTTGAGCATGGCAGTCCTGCCGCGCATGGGCGCGTTCCTTATTGTGACGCGAAAGCCGTTCACGCACCTGAAACAGATTGCGTGGGCCGGGGCGTCGTTGATCTTGAAGACGGCAAAAACGAAAGACGGAGGGGCCGGTTTATGCCGGCGCGGTCATGCCATCGGCATTGGTCGGGCAGCGGAACCCATCCCGGCAGATATGCGTCTGCCTGTCAGGGTGCGTCACATGCCCTGCGGCCTGGATGCGGAACACAAAGGCCGAAACCTGCATGAAAGGTGCTGCATCCGGTGCCGATACTGTGCCTGAAGTCATAACCGCCCCGTCTGCCACAGACGTTTGGCGCCTGCGACGTTTGAATGAAACAGAATGTCTGGTTCCTATGGGTGCCCAAAGCTCAGGGCAAGAAGAGGCCCCTGCACCTTGGTGGCAATGTGAAGGTTCCGCTCGGTCGGGATGCGCGCAACGCGGAAGAAATGCAGTCGTGGCAAAGTCACAATACACCCCTCCTCATCCACGAAGAGCTGTAAAAGCTTCGGTCTGTAGTGGAACCCGGGAGTCTCCCCCGGAACGAGGTTGACCATACACAGGCGCTCCGGGGGGTGCAACGCCTTTCCCCTGCGCTGGGAGAATTCTGGGGGCAAGCGAAATTCATGGCGCTTTCCGGTGGGGTTTTAGGTCAGTCGGCAAACCGCTGTGAGGACAGCGAGAATCCCGATCAGGCGGAAAATGGCGGAGGCCGGACGCACCAAATGGCGCGGCAGGGCGGCAGGGCGGCTGGGGCGCGCCAGCGGGGGTGCTGTCAGGCTCTTATGCTATAACGCATTGAATTATAAGGGGTATTTTTGAGCGGTCTGGGTGCTGGAAAAAGCCGCCGCAGGGGCGTTCAAAGGGGTGGCCCTGCTTGACTCTGGACCCTCTGCTGGGGCAAGCGCGAACGATTCTCCGGGGGCGATTCTGTAGCCTCCGGCGAGGGGAATGTCGGGAGTTTGGAGCCCATATGGACAGGCGCGTTCAGGCATGCGCAAACGGCCGGCTCGCCCTGTCATGGGCTGGAGGCGGGGTGCGGGCATTCCGGCGCGCGGAGCCATCTGGTGGAGGCTGGAGCTGTGCGAACGAAAAAAGGCCCGGATGACCGGACCTTTCTCGTTTTACTTTCGGATGAAAGTAAAGATCAGGCGCTCAGCTTGCGCACGCGGGAGGCGAGGCGCGAAACCTTACGGGAAGCAGTGTTCTTGTGCAGAATGCCCTTGGTCACGGCGCGCATGATCTCGGGTTCGGCAGCCTTGAAGGCTTCCGTCGCAGCGGTGGCATTGCCGGTCGCCAGCGCATCTTCCACCTTGCGCAGATAGGTGCGCATGCGGGAACGCCGGTTGCGGTTGACTTCGGTGCGACGCGCGATCTTGCGAACCGCCTTCTTGGCGGAGGGCGTATTGGCCATCGGCCGTCCTTGCTGGTTTGCGAGAACGGAGCACCTTGGTGCGGGCCCGTCCTGACGTTGAAAATAGGATTCCGTGCGGGCAGCCGGGCTGCCTGCGGATTGAGCTGGCTTATAGTCGGCAAGGGCGCGCTCGTCAATATGGCTGCTGTGCGACAGTCCGGGCTTTGCAGGGGTGCCCGATTTCATGTGGAGGCTGGCGTCGGGAAGATGGGGTTCCGCCATGGCCTATTGAGGTGCTGGACGCGGGGCGTCTCCTTCGCGTATGTGCTTCCTGTAGTAATGATATGGAGGCGGCGCCTGCGTAGCGGGTGCGAAAGCCGGGGGTTCAGGCATGAGCGAGATGGCGGTGAACGGTCGTCCTTTGAATGGCAGCCTTGTAACGGTGTTCGGCGGTTCGGGCTTCCTGGGTCGCTATGTTGTGCGGGCGCTGGCGGCGCAGGGCTACCGGATTCGCGTGGCTGTACGCCGGCCACAACTGGCTGGTTTCCTGCGTCCCATGGGGGCTGTCGGGCAGATCGAGCCGGTGCAGGCCAATGTGCGCTTCCCTGATTCTGTCGCTCATGTGATGCAGGGTTCGGACGCTGTGGTGAATCTCGTCGGCATTCTGAGCGAGGGTGGTCGCCAGCGTTACGACAAGGTGCATGTGGAAGGCGCCAGGGATGTGGCCGTGGCCGCAGCGCGCATTGGCGCGCGCTTGGTGCATGTTTCCGCCATCGGCGCGGATGCGAAGGCGGCATCCGCCTATGCGCGCAGCAAGGCGGATGGTGAGGCCGCTGTGCTGGCCGCCAAGCCGGATGCGGTGATTCTGCGTCCTTCGCTGCTGTTTGGCACTGATGATGATTTCTTCAACCGCTTCGCCGCCATGGCCCGGACATCACCGGTGGTGCCGCTGGTGGGCGGGGGGAGCACCCGTTTCCAGCCGGTTTTCGTGACAGATGTCGCGCAGGTGGTGCAGAAGGCGGTTGATGGCGCGGCCCAGCCGGGCGCTGTTTATGAGCTGGGTGGCCCCGAAGTGCGGACCTTCCGTGAGCTGATGGACCTGACCCAGCGTGAAATCGGCACCACGCGTCCCTATCTGAACCTGCCTTTCGGCCTCGCCAGCTTCGTGGCCGGCCTGACGCAGTGGATTCCCGGTGCGCCGCTGACCTCCGATCAGGTCGCATTGTTGCGCTCGGATAATGTGGTGTCGGCTGCGGCCGAAGCTGAAGGGCGTGTGCTTTCGGCATTCGGAATCACGCCAGCGGCGTTGTCCATCGTGCTGCCGAGCTATCTCTGGCGCTTCCGCAAGGCGGGTCAGTTTACGCATCTTGAGGCGTGAGCCTGAGCAGGGCAGGATAGGGCGGCCGGATCTGGCTCCGGCCGCGCGGGAGAGCTGTGCAATGACGCTTGAAGTGAAGATCTGTGGCCTGAAGACCGCTGATGCCGTGGATGCGGCGCTGGAGGCGGGGGCGGATCTTCTCGGCTTTGTGCATTTCCCCAAAAGTCCGCGCCATCTCGCATTGGCGGATGCGCCGGCCCTCATCGCACGGGTGGGTGCGCGGGCGCAGAAAGTGGCGTTGACCGTGAATGCCGATGATGCGTTGCTGGAACAGATCATCTTGGCCTTCGGGCCGGATCTGCTCCAGCTACATGGTGCGGAAAGCCCGGAAAGGGTGGCGCAGGTACGGGCGCGATTCGGGCTTCCTGTCATGAAGGCGCTGGCCGTGGAGCGGGTGGAAGATCTGGCCGTCATCCCCGCTTATGAGGCTGTGGCCGACAGGCTGCTTCTGGATGCAAAGCCGCCGCGCGATTCGGTGTTGCCCGGTGGCAATGGCGTTCCTTTTGACTGGGATGTGCTGGCCGGCTTCCGTGCGGGCCGACCCCTCATGCTTTCCGGCGGGCTGAATGCGGGTAATGTCGCGCAGGCGCTCTCCCGTCTTCACCTCGTTCATGCTCATGTGGATGGCGTGGATGTTTCTTCCGGCGTGGAAGACGCGCCGGGCGTGAAATCGCCTGACAGGATCCGCGCCTTTGTGGCAGCGGCCCGCAAGGCAGCAGCTTCAAACCTCTCATTGAAAGCGCAGGCTTCGTGAACGCTCCCAATTCCTATCGCACCGGCCCGGATGATCGGGGCCACTTCGGTATTCATGGCGGACGTTTCGTTGCCGAAACGCTGATGCCGCTCATTCTGGAACTGGAGCAGGCCTACAAGGCTGCCAAGGCCGACCCCGCCTATCAGGCGGAGATGAATGAGTATCTCGCCCATTATGTTGGTCGTCCCTCTCCTCTCTATTATGCGGAGCGCCTGAGCGAGCATCTGGGCGGGGCGAAGATCTATCTCAAGCGTGAGGAGCTGAACCACACCGGCTCTCACAAGGTGAACAATGTGCTGGGACAGATTCTGCTGGCCCGGCGCATGGGCAAGAAGCGCATCATCGCGGAAACCGGCGCTGGCCAGCATGGCGTGGCGACGGCGACCCTGTGTGCGCGCTTCGGCCTCAAATGCGTGGTCTATATGGGGGCGGTCGATGTCGAGCGGCAGGCTCCCAATGTGTTCCGCATGAAGCTTCTGGGGGCGGAAGTGGTGCCGGTGCAGTCCGGCGCGCGCACCCTGAAGGATGCGATGAACGAAGCCTTGCGTGACTGGGTGACCAATGTCACCGACACTTTCTATTGCATCGGCACTGTGGCCGGCCCGCACCCCTATCCAGGCATGGTGCGTGATTTCCAGTCCATCATTGGCCGCGAAACCCGTGCGCAGATGATGGAGATGGAAGGGCGGCTGCCGGATCTGCTGGTGGCGGCGGTGGGAGGCGGCTCCAACGCCATGGGCCTGTTCCATGAATTTCTGGATGAGCCTTCGGTGGAGATTTTCGGTGTGGAAGCGGCCGGGCACGGCATTTCCTCGGGCGAGCATGCCGCCTCCATCGCGGGTGGCCGCCCCGGCGTGCTGCATGGTAACCGTACCTATCTGCTGATGGATGATGACGGGCAGATTCTGGAAGCCCATTCCATCTCGGCCGGGCTGGATTATCCCGGCATTGGCCCGGAGCATAGCTGGCTGCATGATACCGGCCGCGTGACCTATTTGCCCTGCACCGATCAGGAAGCGCTGGACGCCTTCCAGCTTCTGACCCGCCTTGAGGGCATCATTCCCGCTCTGGAATCTGCCCATGCGGTGGCGAAAGCGGTGGAACTTGCGCCCAAACGCGGGAAGAATGATCTCATGGTGGTCAACCTCTCCGGCCGGGGCGACAAGGATGTGCCTCAGGTCGCCGAGATTCTGGGAGACAAGCTATGAGAGCTTCCCGTTCTTGCGGGTTTCTTTCCGGGCGGTTCGGGCGGCGCATGGCCGTTGCCGGTCTGCTGGCGGGCGCAACAGTGGTGCTGCCTCTGGGCGCGGCGCTGGGGCAGCAGGCGGATGCTTCTGCGGATGCGGGCGCTCTTACCCGTCTTACCCTTGTCTCCGGTACGGTGGGGACTGATCCGGGCGGCGCTTTCGTCTCGGTCTCCGTGAAGAATGAGACAGACAAGACGCTGAACCAGATTAATGTGAGATGCCTGTTTCTGGACGGGGACAACGCCGCCGGTTCGGCTTCCACGCCCATTTATGCCACACCGCCGGGGGAAACCGGCCATGGGCAGGTGCGCCTGATTGGCGCCGACGCCACTTCCGCTTCCTGTAGAATCACCAGCGCCCAGTGAGGGTGCACGCCCTGGAAACAGGGCGCAACCACGGCTTTTCAACTGATGACCACCCGTATCGCCACCCGTTTTGCTGCACTCCGGGAGGAGGGCCGCCCGGCGCTCGTGACCTTCATTACCGCCGGCGATCCGGATGGAGAGACCTCTCTTGAGATTCTCCGGGCGCTGCCCGAAGCCGGGGCGGACATCATCGAACTGGGCGTGCCCTTCACCGATCCGATGGCCGATGGCCCCGCCATTCAGGCCGGTGGCCTGCGCGCGCTGAAGGCCGGGCAGACCCTGGCCAAGACCTTGGCCATGGTGAAGGCCTTCCGGGTTGCTGACAATGAAACCCCCATTGTGCTCATGGGCTATTTCAACCCCATCTATATCTATGGGGTGGAGCGTTTTCTCGTGGATGCGCGTGCAGCCGGGGTGGATGGCCTCATCGTGGTGGATCTGCCGCCGGAAGAAGATGATGAGCTGTGCCTGCCGGCCCTGGAGGCTGGGCTGGATTTCATTCGGTTGGCCACCCCTACGACTGATGACAAGCGCTTGCGGGTGGTGCTGAAGAACACGGCGGGCTTTGTCTATTATGTCTCCATCACCGGCATCACCGGCTCGGCCACGCCGAATGCGGATGTGGTGGGCGCAGCGGTGGCGCGCATCAAGGGGCATACGCCGCTGCCGGTGGCTGTGGGCTTTGGCGTGAAAACACCCGAACAGGCCCGCGCCATTGCCGCTGGTGCAGATGGCGTGGTGGTGGGGTCCGCTCTGGTGGAAACCGTGCGCTGCTCACTGGATGAAGCCGGCCATGCCACAGCTGAAACCGTGCCCGCCGTGTGCAAGGTGGTGCGGGGGCTGGCAGAGGCGGTGCGTTCCGTTCGCCGTTGAGTCGCAAGCCTGCGGCCTGCCGTGTGGGCTGGCCGCATTTTTGCCGCGCTGCCCCCTCATCATGGATAATCGCAGCCAGCATTGTGCCGCGCAGGCGCGGCAAAGGTGCTGTCTGGGCATTTTGCCGCTTCATCGAAATGTCAAAATGTTCTAGAGCATCCCCGGAAAAGGATGATGCCACGCAGGGCCTGTCTCATGCCCTCTATCTGGCGCGCCTTTTCTGGCGCCGGGTCTTTGTCTCATCCGGGATGAGGCCGGGATGCAGGGTTTGATGCCTGAATGCGGGCGGGCCGGGGAAGCGGCGCGTCGCGGAAGGGTGATGTCACGGGTGCCATGGTCTTTCAGGGCGGGGCACTCAATTTGTTAGGGACATTCCCGCTTTTCAGGAAACGGGGGTGCCTGGAAGGCCGGGTGTGGATATGCTGCGCTGCGAAACCGCGCCAGCCGCCCGCCGTCGGAGTAAAGCCTGTGAACTGGATTTCCAACGTCGTCCGCCCGAAGATCCGTGATTTCCTGGCGCGCCGCGAAGTGCCGGAAAATCTCTGGGTGAAATGCCCCGAAACCGGGCAGATGGTGTTCCACAAGGATCTGGAAGCCAATCTCTATGTCATCCCATCCTCCGGCTATCACATGCGGATGGATGCGGTACAGCGGCTGAAAGCCACCTTCGATGACGGCGCTTACGATGAAGTGGCGCTGCCGAGCGTGACAATTGATCCGCTGAAATTTCGTGATGAGCGCCGCTATATTGATCGCCTCAAGGATGCTCGCGCCAAGACCGGCTATCAGGATGCCGTGAAGGTGGCGACGGGGCTTCTGGACGAACTGCCCGTAACCATCGCCGTGCAGGATTTTTCCTTCATGGGCGGCTCGCTCGGCATGGCGGCCGGCGAGGCTGTGGTGACGGGGCTGGAAACTGCGGCAGAGAAGGGCACGCCCTTCATCATGTTTGCGGCCTCCGGTGGGGCGCGCATGCAGGAGGGTATTCTCTCTCTCATGCAGATGCCGCGCACCACGGCCGCCATTCAGGAGCTGCGCGAGGCAAAGAAGCCTTATATCGTCGTGCTCACCAACCCCACCACGGGCGGGGTCACGGCCTCTTACGCCATGCTGGGTGATGTGCAGCTCTCCGAGCCCGGCGCGCTCATCGGCTTTGCCGGCCCGCGCGTGATCGAGCAGACCATCCGCGAGAAGCTGCCGGATGGTTTCCAGCGGGCGGAATATCTTTACGATCACGGTATGCTCGACATGGTGGTGCATCGCCACCAGATGCGCGAGACGCTGGGCCGCCTGTGCCGGCTGATGATGAAGGCGCCGGCTGTGCCGCCCAAGGGGCGTATCAGTGGCCCGGTGGCCGAGCCCGCAGCCCCGGCTTCTTCCGAAGCGTGATTCCAGAGATGATCCTGTTCCCGGCCGGAGTGTTTGCGCTCCGGCCTCTTCATTTTCATCTGCGGGCCCTTATGGCCATCAGTCCGGCCTTGCGCATGGCTGTAAGCATGGTGGTTCGCAGAGCAAAAGTTTGAGTGCACGGCCATGGCGTTGCCGCTCCAGATGCCTGATCCTGATGCGATCCTGAACCGACTGAGCACACTGCACCCGCGCAAGATTGATCTTTCGCTGGGGCGGACGGAACAGTTGCTGGCAAAGCTGGGGGAGCCGCAAAAGCGTTTGCCGCCTGTCATCCATGTGGCGGGCACCAATGGCAAGGGCTCCACCATCGCCTTCATGCGCGCCATGCTGGAGGCTGCCGGGCGCAGTGTGCATGTCTACACCTCGCCCCATCTGGTGCGCTTCAATGAGCGTATCCGCCTTGGCGTGCCGGGGGGCGGCGAACTGGTGAGCGATGCGGCGCTGGCCGATGCGCTGGACAGGGTTGAGGTCGCCAATGCCGGCCAGCCCATCACCCTGTTCGAGATCACAACCGTCACGGCCCTGCTGCTGTTTTCCGAGCATCCGGCCGATGTGCTGTTGCTGGAAGTGGGGCTGGGCGGACGGTTCGACGCCACCAATGTGGTGGAAGCCCCGCGCACCAGTGTCATCACGCCGATTTCCATCGACCATGTGGATTTTCTTGGCAGCACGATTGAGGCCATTGCGGGCGAGAAGGCGGGCATCATCAAGCCGCGCGTGCCAGTGGTGGTGGGGGCGCAACCGCCCGAGGCGCTGGCGGTGATTGAGCGTGCGGCGCTGCGTGCGCATGCGCCCCTGTTTGTGCGGGATGAGCACTGGCATGTGCATGAAGAAGGTGGGCGGCTGGTCTATTCCGATGAGGAAGGGCTGGTGGATCTGCCCCGTCCACGCCTGATGGGGCCGCATCAGATCGACAATGCCGGCCTGGCTGTTGCCGCCCTGCGCAGCTTCCGTCTGCCTTATGCGGCTCAGGAAGAGGGCGTGGCCCGTGCCGAATGGCCGGCTCGCATGCAGCGCCTGACCAGTGGACGGCTTGTGGCGCGTGCGCCGGAAGGGGCGGAGGTGTGGCTCGATGGCGGCCATAATGCCGCTGGCGGCATTACTCTTTCTCATGCGTTGTGTGAGTTGGAGGAGCGCTGTCCGCGCCCGCTGGTTCTGGTTCTGGGTATGCTGACCACGAAGGATGCCCGCGCCTTTCTGGCTCCTTTTGCGGGGCTTGCGCGCGAGGCCATTTGCGTGCCCATGCCGGGCGAACATGCCGGACGTCCTCCCGAGGAGGTGGCTGCCGTGGCTGCGGGCCTTGGCATTCCGGTGCGGGTGGCTCATGGGGTGGGGGAGGCGCTGGCCTCTCTGGCCCGCACATCCGCCGCGCCGCCACGGGTGTTGATTTGCGGATCGCTCTATCTTGCCGGTGCGGTGCTGGAGGCCAATGGCACGCCAGTGCGTTGAGCTGGCTTTTTTGATGGTGGAGGCTGAATTTTTAGCCGGCTTTTCCCCGCTATTCCTCACATGAAGCCCTTGCGGTGTGTGGGTGCTGCTTCGGCCCGCACGGGCCTTCAACCGATTCTGTCGCTCCGCTAAAGTCCGGATGATTCGGATGGCGGCGGGGTGTCATGGTGCACGATCCATGGCAATCTCCCCCGCATGGGGAGGCACCGGGCAGATGATGGGGCGGATGGAAAAGCTGGGTGCAAAAATCTGCCGCAGGGAAGACGCCCCCCTCCGATGGTTGTCGCGCGGAAGGCTGAAGCATCCGCTATGCGCCTCTACCGCGCTGACCTCTCTGGCGTTGATGAGTGGCACGGCCCTGGCCGCCCCGGCTGAGACGGCCAGCGGCGTCGGCTTGGTGGGTCTGGCTGATTTGAGCTTTGCCGCCGGCCATATGCCCGTATTGGCGGGCTTTTCTCTCATGTCATCTCCGGCAGCATGGCTGGCTGTCGCCGCAGGGGCTCTTTTGGCGGGGGGGGGCATGTTTGCGCGGGAACAGCGCCGGGCCCGGCAGGCCCTGATGGCTGCTGACGCCCGTATTGATGAGGCGGAACGACGCGTCGCCCTTGCCCGTGCAGATGCTTATGACGCCCGTGCTCTTCTTTCCCAAAGTGCGCCCTGCGCGCTGATCTGGCTGCGAGGAGAGGGCGATGTGTGCGCCTTTGGTGTGCCGGAGGCAGAGCGGGCTTCCTGGCTGGGGGCGGAAGGAGCTGTGGCGGTGGAAAAGGCCGTTGCCCTTCTGCGCAGTACGGATGGCACGCTGGATCAACCCCTGCGCGCGCCGGATGGGCGCATGTTCCGCCTTGTGGGGCGCACGCTCAATGGGGCGGGCATGGTGCTGGTGCACCCCGGCGCTGCGGAAGGGGCAGGGGCAGTTGTGGATGAGGCCGGGCCATTGCAGGCCGGTTTGCGCGCCGTGCTGGATGCCGCGCCCACGCCCGCCTGGCTGCGCGGTGCAGATGGCGCTTTGCTTTATGCCAACCCGGCCTTTCTGGATGCGGTAGGGGCGTCCTCTCTTGAACAGGCCCGGACGGACGGGCTGGACCTTCTGGATAGCAAGAGCCGTGCCGCCGCCGAAAGCGCAGAGCAGGGCGAGGGTGCCTTCAGGGGGCGTGTGCGAGCTGTGGCCCATGGCCAGCGTCGCCAGATGGATGTGGTGGAAACCGCCGGCCCCTTCGGCATTGCCGGCATGGCCGTGGATGTGACGGAAGAGGCCGCCGCCCGCGCCGAAACCAGCCGCGTGGTGACAGCCCATCGCAATACGCTGGATCATCTCACAACGGCGGTCGCCATTTTCGGGCCGGATGAGCGGCTGGTGTTTCACAACACCGCCTATGAGCAACTGTTCGATTTCTCCCCCGCCTTCCTCGATCAGCGCCCCTCGGACAGCGAAATTCTGGAAAGCCTGCGCACCCGCCGCAAGGTGCCGGAGCAGGCCGATTTCCGCGCCTGGCGGGCCCAGCTTCGTGAGGCCTATCGCGCCCTCGAGCCGGTGAATGACTGGTGGTATTTGCCCGGCAATGAGGTGTTGCGGGTGGTCATCACGCCCAACGCCGAAGGCGGCGTGACCTATCTGTTCGATGATTTGACGGAACATGTTGCGCTGGAAAGCCGTTTCAACAGCCTGAACCGCATTCAGGGTGAAACGCTGGATGGGCTGGCAGAGGCGGTCGCGGTATTTGGCTCGGATGGGCGATTGCGGCTTTATAATCTGGCCTTTCTCAATCTGTGGCAGCTGGATGCGGCCGCGTTGGGCAACAAGCCGCATGTGGATGCGGTAGCAGCCCTGTGTCGCCCGCTGCATGGTGAAAGTTCGGCCTTCTCGCGGATACGCTCCGTGGTGACGGCGATGGAGCAGCGCGAGGCGCAGACGATGCGCCTTGAGAGGCCGGATGGAAAGGTGCTGGACAGCACCGCCCAGCCATTGCCCGATGGCGGCACCATGGTGACCTTCCGCGATGTGACGGACAGTGTGAAGGTGGAACGCGCCCTTATTGAGCGCGCGGAGGCGCTGGAGGCGGCCGACAGGCTGAAGAACGCCTTTGTTGGGCATGTCTCCTACCATCTGCGCACGCCACTCAACACCTTGATGGGCTATGCCGACATGCTGCGTGAGGGCATGGCCGGCCCGCTGAATGAGCGCCAGCGCGAATATCTCGACCATATGCACCATTCCTCGGATCTGCTGCGTGCGCTGATCGACGACATTCTTGATCTCGCGACCATTGACGCAGGTGCGATGGAACTGGAGATGAAGGAGATTGATGTCCGCGAGATGCTGGAAGGGGTGGCCGATGCCATTCAGGACCAGATTCGCGCGGCGGGCGTGCATCTGGCGCTGGATGTGCCTGCGCAGGCAGGCTGTTTCACGGCGGACCCGCGCCGGGTGCGTCAGGTTCTGTTCAATCTTCTTTCCAATGCCATCACCGCCTCACCGCAGGGCTGCACCGTAACACTCAGCGCCACACGGCTTGAGTGCAGGCTGGTTCTGAGTGTGCGGGATGAAGGCGCGGGCGTGCCGCAGGAGCTGGTGGAAACCCTGTTCCAGAGATTTGAAAGCCGCAGCGCCAATCCCGATCATCGTGGGGTGGGGCTGGGTCTGTCCATCGCGCGCTCCTTCATGGAGCTGCATGGCGGCTCTATCCGGCTGGAGCCGGCTGCCCCTGCCGGCACCCGCGCCATTTGTGAATTTCCCCTGAGCGCTGCGCCCCAGCGACAAGAGGTGGCCGCATGAGTGCCTTCATCCAGCGTGTGCCGGGGGCAGGGGGAACCTGCCGTGTGGTGTTGCCGGACCTTGCCGCCACAAAACGGCTGGGCATGATTATCGCCTCCTGGTTCGGGGCGCATGATGTCATCACCCTTTCGGGCGATCTGGGGGCGGGCAAGACGGAACTGGCCCGCGCCATCATTCGTGCCGTGGCGGCGGAGCCGCGCACCGATGTGCCCAGCCCCACTTTTCCTATTGTCATCACCTATGATTTTCCCCGCTTTCCGGTTGTTCATGCCGACCTCTACCGCATTGTGGAGGAAGAGGAACTGGATGAAATCGGCTGGGATGAACTGGCGGATGACGCCCTTGTTCTGGTGGAATGGGCCGATCGTGCCGGCGAGAGGATGCCGCGCAGCTTTCTGGATATCTCGCTGTCTCTTGCGCCGGATATGGGGCCGGAGGCGCGCATTGCGTTACTGACAGGGCATGGCGAAATGGCCGCCCGGCTGGAGCGGCTGCATCTGGCTGAAGTGCTGATTGAAAGCGCCGGCTTTAGTGCGGCCGATCGGGTGTTCATGCAGGGTGATGCCTCACCACGCTCCTATACGCGCCTTGTGGGGCCGGATCGCAGCGCCATTCTCATGAATGCGCCGCCCCGGCCGGATGGTGCCCCTGTGCGGCGTGGCGGGGTGCCCTATAGCCGGCTGGTGCATCTGGCCGAGGATGTGAAGCCCTTTGTGGCAATGGACCGGGCGCTGATTGCGCAGGGCTTCTCCGCACCGTTGATTTATGCTGCGGATATTGAGGCTGGCCTGCTGGTGCTGGAGGATCTGGGCCAGGAAGGGGTGCTGGCCGGTTCTCCGCCCGCTCCGATCCGGGAGCGTTACGAGGCCGCCATGGATGTGTTGGCCATGCTGCACAGCCGCCCCTTGCCGCATATTCTGCATGTTGCGCCACAGGTGGAAAGCCCGCTGCCCACCTATGATATTCGCGCCTTTCTGGCCGAGCTGGATCTGCTGGTGGACTGGTATTTGCCGGCTCATGGCATCTTTCTGGATGAAGCGCAGCACGGTGTTTTTCATGAATTGTGGCGCAAGGCGCTGGCACCTGCTCTGGCAGAACCACGCACCTGGGTGATGCGGGACTATCATTCCCCCAACTTCATCTGGTTGCCCCGGCGTGAGGGGCTGAAGAAGGTGGGGCTGATTGATTTTCAGGACGCGCTTCTGGGCCCAGCGGCCTATGATGTGGTGTCTCTGGCGCAGGATGCACGGGTTGATGTGCCGGAGCAGACCGAGCTTCATCTGGTGAGCCATTATATGCGCAGCCGCAAGACGGCGGACCCGGCCTTCGACATGGCCGGCTTCGCCCGCAGCTATGCGCTGATGGGGGCCCAGCGCGCCACCAAGATTCTGGGCATCTTCACCCGGCTGGACAGGCGGGATGGAAAGCCCGGCTATCTGCGCCACATTCCGCATATGCGCCGTTATCTCGCGCGCGGGCTCGGCCACCCGGATCTGGCGGAGCTGCGGGCCTGGTATGATGAGATTTTGCCGGCGCAGGATATTCCGCCAAAAGATTTGCCAGCAAAAGGAGCCTAGCCGTGACGCAGGCGCGCAAGGTGCAGAACACGAGCCAGAGTGAGAGCGTGCAACCTTCCGGCCTGCCAGGCGGCGCGCGCCCTTTCAGCGCGATGGTGCTGGCCGCAGGGCTGGGTACCCGCATGCGGCCGCTCACAGATACGCTGCCCAAGCCTCTGGTGCCGGTGGCGGGCAAGCCTCTGCTGGATCATGTGCTGGATCGTCTTGCAGAAGCTGGCGTGGCTGAGGCGGTGGTGAATGTGCACTATCTGGCCGATCTGATCGAAAGCCATCTGTCCGCGCGTGAAGGCGCGCCGCATCTCACCCTTTCCGATGAGCGCGATGCCTTGCTGGAAACCGGTGGTGGTGTGCATCGTGCCTTGCCCCTATTGGGAGGGGAACCCTTTCTGGCGATCAATTCCGACACCATATGGGTGGAAGGCGCGCATCCCAATCTGGCCCGTCTGATGGAGAACTTCGACCCGGAGCAGATGGACGCGCTGCTGCTGCTGGCCCCTGTGGCCCTGAGTATCGGCTATGATGGCGCTGGTGATTTTCGTATGGAGCCGGATGGTCGCCTCACCCGCCGGCCAGAACGGCAGATGGCCCCCTTTGTCTATGCCGGGGCCTGTATTTTGAAGCCGGAGCTGTTTGAAGGCGCGCCGGAAGGGGCTTTCTCTCTCAACCGTATCTTTGACAAGGCCAATGAGGCCGGCCGGCTGTTTGGCCTGCGGCTGGATGGTATCTGGATGCATGTCGGTACGCCGGAGGCCATTGCACTGGCGGAAGAAGCCATCGCCAATTCCACAGAATAGCCGGGCTTTGCCCAGCTCCATTCATCCCCGTTATGACCGGATCTGACATGCGGGCTTCCTAGACAGCGGGCAGAAGCCGGTTCGTTCGCGCTTGTGACCCTGCACCGCGTGTTCCGCCCGGAGAAGCTCTGAGGCAGGGCGGTCGATTGGGGCGGCCCGGAAAGAGGTGTTCATGCCGCGCATCCTGACCATTCCGCCTTCGGCTGCCTTCCTGCCCGTGCTGGCGCGGGCTCTGCTGGATGGCACTCTGGTGCCGGGTTTCCGGCCGGATGGAGACCCGATGGCGCTGGCCGGTGTCACCATTTTCGTCTCCACCCGCCGCGCCGGGCGCATGCTGGCCGATACGCTGTTGGAGGTGACGGGCAAGCCGGCCCTGCTGCTGCCCCATATCGTGCCGCTGGGCGATGTGGATGAAGATGCACTGGCCTTCTCGGAAGATGCGCCGGTTCTGGCTGCGCCCCATGCCATCTCGCCGGTGCATCGCCGTGTGGTGCTGGCCCGGCTGGTGGCGGCCTGGCGCGATGCGCTGCGGGAGGGCGAGGGGCGCGCGGCCGTCGCCGCAGGGCCGGCTGCCACTCTGGCGCTGGCCGATGAGCTTTCCCATCTCTTCGATGATCTGACGACAGCTGGTGTTCCGGTGTCGCGGCTGGAGAGCCTCGTGCCGCAGGATCTGGACCCCTATTTTCAGATCAGCCTTGAGTTCCTGCGCATTGCCCGTGCGGCTTTCAGCGGCTTTCTGGATGAGAAGAGCCTGGTGGAGCCCGCCGTGCGCCGCGATGCGCTGATGGATGCGGAAGGCCAGCGTCTAGCCGGTCTGGGGCGGTCTCTGGGGGCGGGCATGGGGCCGGTGATTGCGGCGGGCTCGACGGGTTCCATGCCGGCGACGGCAAGGCTGCTGCGCATCATTTCACGCCTGCCGAATGGGGCGGTGGTGCTGCCGGGGCTGGATATGGAGATGGAGGATGACGCCTTCGCTCTCATCACCGATGCAGCCACCCGTGCGCCTGACCACCCGCAATATGGCATGGCGCGCCTGCTTAAGACGCTGGAGGTGACGCGAGCGGATGTGGGCGTGCTGTCTCCTCCTTCCGCCCATGGCCGAGAACGGCTGCTGAGCGAGGTGATGCGCCCGGCCGAGACATCGGATTTGTGGGCCACCCTGCCGGAGCGTCTGCCGGCGGAAGATGTGGCCGAAGCGATGGCCCGTGTAAGTGTGGTGGCAGCGGATGATCCGCGACAGGAGGCGCTCGCCATCGCCCTGCTGCTGCGCGAGACACTGGAGCGCCCCGGCGAAATGGTGGCGCTGGTGACGCCGGATCGGGATCTGGCGCGCCGTGTGGCGGCGGAAATGGCACGCTTCGGCGTGAAGGTTGATGATTCCTCTGGAACGCCTCTGGCCGAGACGGAAGCCGGGCGTCTCGCGCGGCTCATCACGCAGGTCGCGGCGGAGCGCTGCGCCCCGGTGCCACTCTTCGCTCTGCTGTCCATGCCGCGCGCCACGCTGGGGCTGGAACCGCACGCCAAGGCCGATGCGCTGGCCGCGCTGGAGCTGGTGGCCTTGCGGGGGCCGCGCCCCCGTAGCGGCATAAGTGGGCTGAAGGCGGCGCTGGATGGCTTCCACCCGGACAAGATCCGCAGCAATGATCCGCGGCGACGGGTGGATGAGCCGGCTCTGGTCGCCGCGCGGGATCTGCTGGCGCGGTTGGAGGCGGCTCTGGGTCCGCTGCTGGCTTTGGGTGAACGCCATGAGCCAGTGCCGCTGCCCGAACTGGTCGCCGCGCACAAGGCGGCGCTGGAGGGCATGTGCGGCCCGCTGGATGTGAATGACGAAGATGCTGCCGCCGCCACGCTCGCCCGTGTGTTCGAGGCCGTGGAGCAGGCCGCCAAGGATGGTCCGGCCTTTAGCCTTACGGATTATGCCGATGTGGCCGGCCTGCTGATCGCCGACGCCATGGTGCGGCCGGAAACCAGCCCTGGCGTGTCCCGCGTGCGCCTGCTGGGCCCACTGGAAGCGCGCATGGTGCATCTGGATCGCATCGTGATGGGCGGCCTTGTGGAAGGCATCTGGCCCCAGCAGGGCGAGAGCGATCCCTGGCTCTCCCGCCCCATGCGCGCGGAACTGGGGCTGGCCCTGCCGGAACGGCGCACTGGCCTTTCCGCCCATGATTTCGTGCAGGGGTTCGGTTCGAAGGAAGTGGTGCTCACCTATGCCGCGAAGGTGGGCGGGGCGCAGAGCGTGCCCTCGCGCTTTCTCAAGCGGTTGGAAACGGTGGCTGGCCCGGAACGATGGGCCGAGGCGCGGGATCGGGGTGAGCGCTGGAAGGTGGCGGCCCATGCGCTGGATGCCGCAGAGCCCGTGCCCCGCGCCCAGCGCCCCGCACCCACCCCGCCGCTGGCCCTGCGCCCGCGCCGGCTGACGGTGACGGAAATCGAGACCTTCCTGCGCGATCCCTATTCCATCTTCGCCCGCCATGTGCTGCGCCTTCAGCCGCTGGAACCGCTGGATGCCGCCCCCGGCGGAGCAGAGCGTGGCACGGCGCTGCATGAGGCCGTGGGCAATTTCGCGCGCGATTTTCCGAAGGATTTGCCGCCGGATGCCTATGAGCAGCTCATTGCCCATGGCCGCAAGGCGTTTGCGCCGCTCACCATCTTTCCGGCGGAACATGCGCTGTGGTGGGCGCGGTTTGAGCGTGTGGCGGCCTTTCTGGTCGAGTTCGAGCGGACCCGGCGGGCAAGGCTGGATGCGGTGGTGGCTGAAACGCCCGGCCAGATTGATCTTCAGGTGGGCACGGAAGGTTTCCGCCTTGCCGGGCGGGCGGACCGTATCGAGATCAGGACGGATGGCACGCTGGCCATTCTGGATTTCAAGACCGGCACCGCACCCTCGCGGTCTCAGGTCGCTTCCCTCTCTCCCCAGCTTGTGCTGGAGGCCGCCATGGCGGTGCGTGGCGGCTTTAAGGATGTGCCGGCCCTTGAGGTGTCCGAACTGGCCTATGTGGAGCTGAAGGGCGGCGCGCAGGGCGGCGAGGAAAAAGCCATCTTCTGGAAGGACCGCACGCCCATGGAGGTGGCGGAAGCTGCGCTTTCCGGCCTCATGGGGCTGCTTCAGGCCTTCGAGGATGAACGACAGGGCTATCGCGCGCTGGCCGCCCCGCAATGGAAGGGCCGTTTCGGCGATTATGACCATCTGGCCCGCGTGCGTGAATGGGCCCTTGGCGGGGATGAGGACGAATGAGCGACGCCCGGATGGAAGCATCACCACAAATCTCCTCCCCGCAGGATTCCTCTCCGCAGGCTTCTTCTCCGAAGGCGGAGGCCACCCGCCGACAGGGGCTGGCGTCAGACCCGGCCCATTCCGCATGGGTTTCGGCCAATGCCGGCTCGGGCAAAACGCATGTACTGGCGCGCCGGGTTATCCGCCTGTTGCTGGCCGGCACCCAGCCCTCACGCATTCTGTGCCTCACTTACACCAAGGCTGCGGCGGCTAATATGTCGAACCGTGTGCTGGCCATGCTGGGCCGCTGGGTGAGCCTCTCGGACGCCGAACTGGATGAGGCCCTGCGCGAGACCGATGGTGGCACGCCCACGCCGCAGATGCGTGCGCGCGCCCGCCGCCTGTTCGCCGCCGCGCTGGAAACGCCGGGCGGCCTGAAGATCCAGACTATCCACGCCTTTTGCGGCGGCCTGTTGCATCGCTTCCCGTTCGAGGCGGGGGTGGCGGCCGGATTCCGTGAACTGGATGAGGTGGGCCGTGCCGAGCTGATGGCTCGCATTCGCGAGCGCATCATCATCGAGGCTGCCTCCGATCTGGAGGCGCCGCTGGGCCGCGCGCTGGTGCGGATGATGGAGGATCTTTCCGACGCCGGCATCAGCGCCATGCTGGAAGCGGCCGTGGCGGTGCGCGAGAAGATCGGCTCTCTGGGGCCGGATGAGGAGGCACGCCATGCGGCGCTGGCCGGGGCTCTGGGCGTTCTGCCCCATGTCTCGCCCGCGTCCATCCGTAAGCAGATGCTGGATGGCCCGAATATTCCCTATCATGCCTGGGAGGAGATTGCGGGCACGCTCTCCACATCCGACAAGAAGACCGACAGGGACCGCGCTGCCGCCCTGCTGGCGGCCTATGCCGCAGATAACGAGGAAGAGGCGGTGGCGCATTACACCAGCCTGTTTCTCACCAAGGAGCGCACGCCGCGTTCGGACAGGGCCTTTCTCACAAAATTCATCCAGACCAACCATGCCGGCCTTTATGAAAGCATGGTGGAGGAGCGTGAGCGCATCGTCGCGCTGGAAGGCGAATTACGTGCCGCCGCCATATTGGAGCGCACCGAGGCCGCGCTGACGCTGGGTGCGGAAGCCTGCCGGCGCTATGAGGCGGAAAAGGCCGCGCGGGGGCTTCTGGATTTTGATGATCTCATCGCCCGTGCCTCCAGCCTGCTGAATACGGTGCCCTCCAGCTTCGTGCATTACAAGCTCGATCAGGGCATTGACCATGTGCTGGTGGATGAGGCGCAGGATACCAGCCCCGCCCAATGGCAGGTGGTGCATGGCCTCACGTCGGATTTCTTCTCCGGCGAGGGGGCGCGAGAAGGCGTGACACGCACCATCTTTGTGGTGGGCGATGAGAAGCAGTCCATCTTCTCGTTTCAGGGGGCAGACCCGCGGGCCTTTGGCGGCATGCGGGCGGAATTCATGATGCGCGCGGGGGATCAGGGTTTTCGCAAGGTGGAGCTGCCCCACTCCTTCCGTTCTGCCCCCGGTGTGCTGGAAGCGGTGGACCGGATCTTCGCCGCCGATGCCGCCAAGGCCGGTCTGACGCTGGATGATACCGCACCGGCCCATGCCGCCATTCGCGCTGATGCGCCGGCTCTGGTGGAGATCTGGCCCACCACATGCCCGGCCGAGGTGGAGACGGTGGATGACTGGCGTCGTCCGCTGGATGAGGTGGCGGCGGATGACCCGGTGAACCAGCTCGCCCGGCGCGTGGCGGCTTTTGTACAGGCTGGCATTTCAGCCGGGCTGCCGGTGCCTTCCCGCAACGGGCGGGCGATGCAGGCGGGGGATGTGCTGGTGCTGGTGCGCCGGCGCGGCAAGGCGTTCGAGGCCATCATCCGTGCGCTGAAAGAGCTGAAGACGGTGGCGGTGGCCGGTGCGGACCGGTTGGTGGTGGCCGAGCATATCGCGGCCATGGACCTGATGGCGCTGGGTGATGCGCTGCTCTCGCCGGATGATGATCTGGCGCTGGCCTGCGTGCTGAAAAGCCCGCTGTTTGGTTACACGGATGATGACCTCATCGCCCTGTGTCCGAAGCGTCCGGGCCGGTTGATGGCGGCGCTGCACAAGGCCGGTGAGGATGCGCCCCGCCATGCGGCTGTCGTTCAGCGGCTGCGAACTTGGCGCAAGGATGCGCGCGCGTTGCGGCCGTTCGATTTTTACGCCCGTGTGCTGGGGCGTGATGGCGGGCGGGCGGCCATGCTGGCGCGTCTTGGCCCGGAAGCGGCCGATGTGCTGGATGAATTCATGACGCTGGCGCGCACCTATGAGATGAGCGAGCCGGCCAGCCTCGCCGGCTTCCTTGCCTTTCTGCGGCGCGGTGGGGCGGAGACCAAGCGCGACATGGAGAGCGGGCGCGATGAGGTGCGCGTAATGACCGTGCATGGTGCCAAGGGGCTAGAAGCGCCCATCGTCATTCTGGCGGATACGGTGGATGTGCCGCGCGGACGCAATGATGGCGGCTTTCTTTCCGTGGCGGATGGGCAGGGCCGGGAGATTCCCCTTCTGGCCCCGCGCAAGACGGAAGATACCGAGGCGTTATCGGAAGCGCGGGCGGAGAGCATGGCGCGGGAGCGGGCGGAATATCGTCGCCTGCTCTATGTGGCGCTGACCCGTGCGGAAGATGCACTCATCGTCTGTGGAGCGGAAACCCGCCTGCCGGCAGAGGGGAAAGACCATGCCCGCCCCGAGGGCAACTGGTATGATCTCGTTCTGGAGGCGCTGGAGCCGGAGGCCGCGCGTGTGCCGGCTCTGGGCTTCGAGGGGGACGTGTTGCGCTGGCAGAATGGGGGGCGGCAGGCAGGTGGGCTGAATGTGCCGGATACGGCTGTTCGTTCACACGCGAACACGCAGCCCGGCCCGGAGGTGCGGAAGCCATCTGTTCCACCTGTCACCCTGTCTGAAAGCTTGCCTCCTGAACCGGTGGTGCGCATTTTGCGGCCCTCTCTGGCCGGCAAGGGTGCGGCAACTGGTGCGGCAATCGCCAGTTCAGACGCCATGAATGCTGAAACGCTGAAGGAGATGGCCGAGATTCTGCCGCCCCTGCTGCGTGGTGATCTGGTGCATCGCCTGTTGGCGGGCCTGCCGGATGTGTCGCCGGCAGAGCGGGAGACTGCGGGCTTGCGCCTGCTGCGCCATGCGGCCCATGGCGTGCCTGAAGAGGCGTTGCACACCATTCTGGCCGAGGCTTTGGGGGTGCTGGCTCATGCGCCGCTTGCTCCCCTGTTTGGCGCGCAAAGTCGGGCCGAGGTGGCTGTGGGTGGTGTTTTCCGGGGGGCGGATGGCGCCCGGCTGCATCTCAACGGGCGCATCGACCGGCTGGCCGTATGTGATGAAAAAATTATCGTGGCGGATTTCAAAACAGATCGTCTGCTGCCGGCCCGCGCGGAAGAAATTGCACCGGCACATATCTCGCAGCTGGCCCTGTATGGTGCGGCACTGGAGCGCATTTTTCCGGGCAAACCAGTGGAAGCATGGCTGGTTTATACGGTTGGGCCAACGCTTTTCCGGCTGGATGCCGCCGCGCTTGAGCACGAAGCCGGGCGGCTGATCCCCGCCATATGATGGGCTCACGGCTTGACCATGGGGGGGCGCGTTCTTACGTTCCCTTTCGATTGTTCGGGGTTCTTACCCCCCTGAGAGGTGTGTCATGGCCGTCGAGAAGGTTACCGATCAGAATTTCGAGGCAGAAGTCGTCAACGCCGCGACCCCGGTGGTTGTCGATTTCTGGGCGGAGTGGTGCGGCCCGTGCCGCATGGTGGCGCCGATTCTCGACGAAGTGTCCGGCGAGATGGGCGACAAGGTGCGGATCGTGAAGCTGAATGTGGATGAAAACCCGCAGACGGCGGCGAAGTTCGGCATCATGTCCATTCCCACCATGCTGCTGTTCAAGGATGGCCAAATCGCCTCCCGCCAGGTGGGCGCTGCCCCCAAGGCGAAGCTGGTGCAGTGGATCAATTCCGCCATCTGAGTGGCGGCATTCATCTGCAATGTGAAGCGGGGTGGCACGGCTGTGCCGCCCCGTTTTCTTGTGAGCTGCCGGGCGGGGAAGCGGCGGGCCGTGACAGATTCTGCCGCGGTGGCGCGATAAGGCAAATCGAAGCCAGATCGGGCTTGGTGAACTTTTCAAAGGTGATGTGCGGGGCGGCACCATTGTGGTGGCGGATCTATTTCCACAGGCGGGCAAAGCGAGGGACAAGCTGACAGTGGGTTCGGAGCCTGAAATCAGTCTCGGCACATATCAGGCTGCATTATCAACCAGAGGCGAGGGTCGGTAGGCTGGTGGCGGTTGTGGTGAACTTTCTGGCGCGCCAGATCGTGCCCTTCATGTCTGAAGTCCGGTGTTGGGTTTTGCAGATGAAAATGGGCGGTAGTGCTGATTTTGCCCAATAGCCCGGTGCTGAATGAACTACCGGATGTTCTGTTACCAGCTCTCTGGAGCGCACATGAAAAAAGCCGCGGGCAGGTGCCGCGGCTTTTTCTGATTCTGATGGGTTCTGTTCGCCCGGTAAGCTCACCGCTCGGGGGCGAAAGCCGGTGCGGGGCTGATGCCGGGCAGTTCGGCGCCGATGGGCTCGCGTGCCGGGCGCACCGCTTCTTCCACCACGGCATAGGCGGAGCGGTCAGAAAGCAGGGCGCTGACCATAGCGGCGTTCAGCTTGTGGCCACCGCGATAGGAGCTGTAACGGGCCAGCAGGGGCAGGCCGGCAAGGCCCAAGTCACCCACGGCATCCAGCGCCTTGTGGCGCACGAACTCGTCGGCGAAACGTAGGCCATCCTCGTTCATCACGCCATTGTCATCGAGGCACACGGTGTTTTCCAGCGCCGCGCCACGGGCATAGCCGGCGGCTCGCAGCATCTCCACATCCTTCAGAAAGCCGAAAGTGCGGGCGCTGGCCAGTTCGCGGCGGAAGACGGAAGGCGTCATGGTGGCGGCGAAACGCTGCCGACCAATGGCCTCATGGGCAAAATCAATCTCCACCTCAAGGCGGAAGCCGGCGTCATAGGGGCGCAGCTCGCCGAAGGAGGCGCCATTCTCAACCCGCACAGGCTTGAGCACCTTCAGATATTTGCGACGGTTGGAAAGCGTGGTGAGGCCGACCGAATCAATCGCCTGAACGAACTGGGCCGCGCTGCCATCAAGGATCGGCACTTCCGGTCCGTCGATCTCGACAATGGCGTTATCCAGGCCAAGGCCGGAGCAGGCGGCAACCAGATGTTCCACCGTAGAGACCAGAATGCCGGAACGATCGCCCAGCACGGTAGCGAAATCGGTCGCCTGCACGGACTGCCATGAAACCACGGCCTTGCGCGGGGCGCTATCTGCGAAAGAGCGGGTGAAGACCAGACCAGTGTTCGCGCGCGCCGGCTTCAGGGTGAGGGTGGCCTCAACCCCGGCATGAACGCCTGCACCCTTGAGGGTTACTTCGCGAGCCAGTGTCGTCTGCATGATCGGTACGGTCCCATCTCCGGAAGGGGTGCCTCAAGGCGGCCACACATTCCGTTTTAAACTTGCTCCCGAGGTGGAGAGCCGCAGCGCCCGGTTGGGGCGCGACATATGGCACCTGCGAGATGGGGGCACACTAGTCCGGCGGAGGGCGTGCGCCAAATCACGCTTGCTTACCGCCTGTTACCAATCTGAAATTCAGAATTTGTTATATATAACAAATGACTAAGGCCGGCGAAAACGCCGGCCTTTCGGTTTGTGTAACAGCCTTTGTGAGGCGGAAAAGGTCGAATCGAGCAATGACGCTGACCTTTTCCCGGAGACCTCAGTTCGCCTGACGACGCAGGAAGGCCGGAATTTCGAGCTGGTCATCCTCGTCATGACGCTGCGGTGCGGGACGAGACGGCACCTCGGCCATGGGGCGGGACTGGGGGCGCTTGCCATATTCGGCGTGCGCTTCAGCCGGGCGACCCTGCGGCAGGGTGGGGCGGGCAGCGGGCTGATATTCCGCTTCCTGGGCCCGCATGGCGGGCTGCTCGTGCTGCACCGGCTCATGAGCAGGCTCTTCTTCGCGACGGCCAACATTGGCCAGGCGCTGGAGAAGGGTCATGCGCTTCTTGTCCGGCTGGGGCTGGGGAACCGGCGGCTCGCCACGCTGGGCGCGGATCTGGTTCTGGGCCGGCAGCGGCAGCTCATCCACACGCGGCATGCGCGGGGAACGCGGACGCTCGCTCTGCGGCGGGATGTAGGGCGCGAACTCGTCATCCTCCATCATGGGCGCGGGGGCAGCGGACTGCTCCGGCTCGGCGAAGAAGGAAGGCTTCGGCGCGGCGGTGCGAATGGTCACATCGTCAATGGCCACCGGCTGCGGCTCGTGAGCCGGCTGGGGGGCATAGGCGGAGGGCGCATAGGCATCCATCTGGTGCTGGGCTTCCGCACCAAAATCTTCCATGCCGATCAGGTCTTCGGTGGAGATGCCGGCGACCGCAGCATGGATCTGCGATTCACGGGCAGCCTCAACAGCCATGCGACCGGCATTGGAGGTCTTGCGACCGTGCATTTCCGTCGTGGGCTGGATCTGGTCGGGGATCACTTCGGGGTCGATGCCGGTGGCCACCACGGAAACGCGGATGATGCCTTCCAGCATGTCGTCGAAGGTTGCGCCGAGGATGATGTTGGCGTCCGGGTCCACTTCCTCGCGGATGCGGGTTGCCGCTTCGTCCACCTCGAACAGCGTCATGTCCTTGCCGCCGGTGATGGAGATCAGCAGGCCGCGGGCACCCTGCATGGACACATCGTCCAGCAGCGGGTTGGCGATGGCGGCTTCGGCGGCCTGAAGGGCGCGTTTGTCACCGGAGGCTTCGCCGGTGCCCATCATCGCCTTGCCCATGTCGCGCATCACGGCGCGCACGTCGGCGAAGTCGAGATTGATGAGGCCTTCCTTCACCATCAGGTCGGTGATGCAGGCCACGCCGGAATAGAGCACCTGATCGGCCATCGCGAAGGCATCGGCGAAGGTGGTCTTGTCATTGGCCACCCGGAACAGGTTCTGGTTCGGGATGACGATGAGGGTATCGACGCTCTTCTGGAGCTCGATGATGCCGTGCTCGGCCACCCGCATGCGGCGCGCGCCTTCGAAGTGGAAGGGCTTGGTCACCACACCCACGGTGAGGATGCCCAGCTCGCGGGCGGCCTTGGCCACCACTGCGGCAGCGCCTGTGCCTGTGCCGCCGCCCATGCCGGCGGTGATGAACACCATGTGCGAACCGGAGAGGTGATCGCGGATCTCGTCAATCACTTCCTCGGCGGCGGCCTGGCCCACTTCCGGCTGGGAGCCGGCGCCGAGACCTTCGGTCACGGCCACGCCCATCTGCACCACACGGTCGGCACGGGTCAGGGAGAGCGCCTGGGCATCGGTATTGCCCACCACGAACTCCACACCTGTCAGCCCGGAAGCGATCATGTTGTTGACCGCATTGCCCCCGGCACCACCCACGCCGAACACCGTGATCCGCGGACGGAGCTCACGAATGTCGGGCATTTGAAGATTGATCGTCATGCTGTTTGCTCCGTCGAACCCGGCTCGGCTCAGTGCGTCCCTGAATGAATCTGGCTGACTATCTAGATACGGGTGATTTGGTTAATCTTGTCTAAAAGCTGTCCTTCAACCACCGTCCTACACGGCCGAAATAACCGGCCTGTTCCGCGCCGGCAGCCTGCCGGCGGCGAGGCTCAAAGTGTTCAAGTCCAGCCACTTGCGGGTAAACAAGAAGCCCGGCGGTGACCGCGAAGGCCGAGCCGCGCGCTGCTTCAGGAAGACGAGAAACTCCTAACGGACGGCCGATGCGCACCTGTGGACCGACCGCGCGGGCCACCAGATCGGCCAGCCCCTGGAGTTGCGCCGCCCCGCCGGTGAGCACAATGCGCCGCCCGGCATCTCCGGCATGGCCGGAAGCCTTGAGGCGCTCGCGAATCAGTTCCACGATTTCCTCGGCGCGCGGGCGCACGATGGTGACAAGGCGGGACTTCGGCACCATGTTGGCCTGGTCGCGCGGATCGCCGGAAAGCGGCGGCACGGTGAGCATGTCATGTTCATCGGAGGAGACGGCGACCACCGCGCCATGCAGCGCCTTCATGCGCTCGGCATCGGAAAGGCGGGCCGGCAGGCCGCGCGCTACATCATTGGTGATGTGTTGTCCGCCCAGAGCGACCCCGTCCATATAGACGCAGTGTCCACCCTGCACGATGGAGAAGGTGGTGGTGCCGGCCCCCATATCAATGAGGGTAACGCCCAGTTCCATTTCATCATCGGTGAGGGAGGAAAGTGCCGCTGCATAGGGCGAGGCCACCATAGCCTCGATGGAGAGGTGACAGCGCTCCACGCACAGCACAAGATTTTTCAGGGCGGTGAGGTCTGCGGTCACCACATGCATATTGGCGCCCAGCTCCTTGCCCAGCATGCCGCAGGGTTCGCCAATGCCGGAGCGGCCATCCAGCGAATAGCCCACCGGCAGTGCATGCATCACGGCCCGGCCATCGCCCACCCCATAGGTGGAGGCGGCTTCCAGCACGCGGCGAATATCGAACTCCTCCACCGCCGGGGCGGTGAGGCGCACGCTGGCCTCATAATGCTGGGAGGTGAGGCGGCCGCCGGAAACACCAACAATGACAGAGGCGATCTGCACGCCGGAGGCGCGCTCGGCCATATCCACCGCCTGGCGGATGGCGAGTTCGGCCTTGGCCATGTCCACCACGGCCCCGCCCTTGATGCCATAGGCGCGGGTATGGCCGATGCCCAGCACGTCGATGGCATGGGTGCGCCGGCGCAGCACATCGGAAGGCCCGCGCGGCTTCAGCCGGGCGATGGCGCACACCACCTTGCTGGTGCCGATATCCAGCACGCCGACAATACCGCTCTTGCGGGGCGGAATGGGGCGCATCTTGGGGGCAAAACCCTGAGCGAGCCGGGACCTCATGCTGGGCCTCCTTTCTTCTTCTTTGCTTTCAGCGCTTCGGCGCGGGCCGCGGCAGCAGCGTCAGACAGGCGCACCGCCACCCTGTCGGGCAGACGCAGATCAATGATGGTGATGTCACGGGTGAGAAGCTGCTTGTCCCGGTCGAGCGCCATAAGTTGCATCATGGCGTCCTCGAAGCCGTTTTCCGGCAAGCGCACATCAATGCCGTTGGTCATCTTGAGGGTCCAGCGCCGGTCGGCCACGCGGATGGCGGCGCGCACCTGGTTCTTCAGGTCCGGCAGGCGGGCGAGAGCATCGACGATCTCCTCCACCTTGTCCTGTGCGCCTTCACCCACCACGATGGGCAAATGCACATAGCGCGGATCATCTGAATAAGGGGCAATGGGCGTGCCGTCGCGGGCGATGACCCTGATCTCGCCATTGACCTGCCAGAGCGCATAGGCCTGCCGCTCCGTGATGGCGATCTCGATCCGGTCTGGAAACAGTTTGCGCACGCTGGCGGACTGAATCCACGGCATGGCCTCCAGCCGGTTGCGCATGTCATCGGCATTGACGAACAGGATGGAGGTGGACGACTTGATACCGGCCGTCTTCAGGATGTCTCGCGGGGTGACGTGATTATAGCCGGCCAGCTTGACTTCCTTCACCTGGAAGCCGGCGACATTGGCCACGGCGTCGGCCATGTCGAGGCCGATGGTCTTGGTGTCTTCCACATGGCCGCCCAGCGAGACGCCGAGGGCCACGAATCCGCCAATGACGGCGGCGGTGAGCAGCCCGGTGCCATGGCGGCCCAGACGCGAGGCGGAAAGACGGACGGTGAGCCGGCGCAGCAACAGTGCGGAGCGGCTGGCCGGGCGCGGTTCTGGCGGCAGGCGCTTGTGGCGGCCGGGGGGGATGTGGCCCGGCGCTGGGCGCTGGGCCTTTTGTGCCGGGCGAAAAGCGCCCGCTGGCGCCCGCTGGGACGGGCCGGGGTGCGCCCCATAAGTTGCACCATGAGGCGACGCCCCGTGAGGCGGCTTCTGCCCCGGTGCAGTCCGCCGGGGGTCTACCGATCCAGGGAAGCGTCCTCCACCATCCATGTCACAAGCTCGCCGAATGAAATGCCCGCATGGGCTGCCAAATCTGGCACCAGCGAGGTCTCCGTCATGCCGGGCTGGGTGTTCACTTCCAGGCAGATCAGGCCGGAACCATCTGTTCTGGACGGGTCGAAGCGGAAATCCGACCGGGACACCCCCCGGCAACCGAGAGCTCGGTGCGCCGTTAGGCTTAACATCCGCACTTTCTCGTAAACGTCAGGTAAAATACGGGCCGGAAGAATGTGACGAGAGCCGCCGGGCGCATATTTGCTCTCGAAATCATAGAAGGGCTGGGTGGCCTCAATCTCGATGACGCCAAGGGCCTGGTCACCCAGAACGGCACAGGTGAGCTCCAGGCCGGGAATGAATTCTTCCACAAGAAGTGTTTCGCCGAAGGTCCAGTCCTCCTGCGTCAGCTCCTGCGGCGGATGAGCCTGCCCCTCGCGCACGATGAACACGCCGAAGCTGGAACCTTCCGCCACGGGCTTGAGCACATAGGGCGGGGCCATCACATGGCCCTCGGCCGCCTCAAGGCGGGAAACCGTGCGGCCGTTGGCCACCGGCACGCCAGCGGCGGCCAGCGCGATGCGCGCCTGCGCCTTGTCCATAGCCAGCGCCGAGGCCAGCACGCCGGAATGGGAATAGGGAATTTGCAGAATTTCAAGGACGCCCTGAATGACGCCATCCTCGCCGGGCGTGCCATGCAGCACATTCAGCGCCACATCCGGCTTCAGGCGGGTGAGCACTTCGGCGATATCCCGGCCCACATCCACGCGGGTTACCTGATAGCCTGCTGTCTCCAGCGCGGCCGCGCAAGCCGCCCCTGAACGCAGTGAGACATCCCGCTCCGAGGACCAGCCACCCATCAGCACTGCCACATGTCTGGCCATTTGCGCCTTCCTGCTCTTGATCTGTCGCGACCTGTCCGTCGCGGAAAAATGTCGCGAAACTGCGGTCAGCCCAGCATGGCCGACCCGCCTTGCGCTTTTGCTAATGCCGTGACGATGCGGCAGAAGAAGGACGCGGATCAGAGGGCAGGCCAGAGCAGGTGGCTGTTCAGCCGGCTCTTCAGGGGCTCAGTCTTGCAGAGGCAGGCCGATGCGGCGGATTTCCCAGCGCAGCTCGATGCCGGATTGCGCGCGCACGCGCCGGCGCACCTCTTCCCCCAGCCCTTCGATATCGGCTGCGGTGGCGCCGCCCAGATTCACCAGAAAATTCGTATGCAGCTCGGAAACCTGCGCCCCGCCCATGGTGAGGCCCCGGCAGCCGGCGGCGTCCACCAGTTTCCAGGCGCTGGTGCCGGGCGGATTGGCGAAGGTGGACCCGCCGGTGCGGCTCTTGACCGGCTGGGAGGCCTCGCGGCTCTGGGTGATGCGGTTCATCTCTTCAGTGATGGCGGCGGCATCGCCGGGCGTGCCGCGAAACACGGCGCGCGTGAAGATGACATCATCCGGCACGCCGCAGTGCCGATAGGAAAAGCCCATATCGGCAGAGGTGAAACGCAGGGGCGCGCCGGAGCGGGAGAGGCCGTGCGCCTCCACCAGTATATCCTTCACCTCACCGCCATAGGCCCCGCCATTCATACGCAGGGCTCCGCCAATCGCGCCGGGAATGCCGCGCAGAAAGGAAAAGCCGGCGAGGCCGGCTTCGGCGGCGGCGCGGGCCACCTTTACATCGGCTGCCCCTGCGCCGGCGGTGATGGTGTCGCCCTCGACCGTAATATCGCCGAATGCCTTGCCCAGACGAATCACCAGCCCCGGCACGCCGCCATCCCGCACGATGAGATTGGAGCCCAGCCCGATGGGGGTGATGGGCATGTCGGCCGGTAGATGCGCGAGCAGCAAGGCGAGGTCATTGCTATCTGTCGGCTCGAACAGCAATTGCGCCGGGCCGCCGACCCGGAACCATGTGAGCGGGGCCAGCGGTGCATTGGCTTTCAGCGTGCCGCGCAGTCCGGGCAGGGCGGCTTTCAGTGCCGGTGTCAGATCGGCAAAGGGGGCGGGCTGATGAGCGTCTGCACGGCGGGTGGCCTCGGTCATGGTGGCCTCGGTTATGGAGCGTGTCCGTTATGAAACGTATCCGTGGGTTGCGGCAAAAGCCTCTCCCACATGGTGGCCTCAAGGGCAAGGCGTTCTGGCGTCAACCCGGAAGGGAACAAGGCCCGGTTGGCGAGGGCCGGTCAGGAAACACCGGCCCTCTTCCTGTGTCTTCAGATGCGATCCAGAGCCTGGGTGAGATCCGCTATCAGGTCATCCGGGTGCTCCAGCCCCACCGAGAAGCGCATCAGCCCGTCGCTGATGCCCATTTCTGCGCGCGCTTCAGGCGTGAAACGCTGATGGGTGGTGGTGGCCGGATGGGTAATCAGGCTCTTGGTGTCCCCCAGATTGTTGGAAATGCGGATGATTCTGAGTGCGTTCATGAAGCGGAAGGTTTCATCCTTTCCACCCTTCAGGGCAAAGGTCACCAGCGTTCCGCCGCCGGACATCTGCCGCCGCGCCAGCTCATATTGGGGGTGATCCGGGCGGAAGGGATAGAGTGCCTTTTCCACGCGCGGATCTGCCGCCAGTGCATCGGCGATTTTCGCCGCGCTGGCCTGCATCCGCTCCACGCGCAGCGAGAGGGTCTCCAGTCCCTTCAGCATCACCCAGGCATTGAAGGGTGAAATGGCGGGGCCGGTCTGGCGCAGGAAGGTTTGCAGATGCTCATCCATGAAGGCGCGTGAACACAGCACCATGCCGCCCAGGCAGCGGCCCTGCCCATCCACATGCTTGGTCGTGGAATAGACCACCACATCCGCCCCCAGTTGCAACGGATGCTGAAGCAGTGGGGTGGCGAACACATTATCCACCACCAGCTTCGCGCCAACACTGTGGGCGATTTCGGCCACGGCGCGGATGTCGATGATATCCAGCGTAGGGTTGGTGGGGCTTTCCAGCAGGCATGCTTTGGTATTGGGGCGGATATTGTTGCGCCAGGCGTCAAGATCGGTGCCGTCCACGAGGGTGACCTCCACACCAAAGCGCGGCAGCAACTCATCCAGAATCCATCGGCTGGAGCCGAACAGCGCATGGGCCGCCAGCACATGGTCTCCGGCGGAAACCTGGCACAGCAGCGCGGCATGCACCGCCGCCATGCCCGATGCCGTGGCGCGTGCCGCTTCAGCCCCCTCGATCAGCGCCATGCGCTGCTCGAACATTTCCGTGGTGGGGTTGGCATAGCGCGAATAGACGAAGCCGGGCTCATCGCCCTTGAAACGGGCTTCGCAGGATTCGGCATTGTCATAGACAAAGCCCTGCGTCAGAAAGAGCGCTTCAGAGGTCTCGCCAAAGCCGGAGCGGAGCGTGCCGCCATGCACCAGCCGGGTTTCCGGGTGCAGGGTGGCGGGGTCTGCCGGAACGAATGTGGACGGTGTGCGGGTGGTATCAGACGCCGAGGACATGGATGCCTCCATTGGAAGGCCGGGTCACGGGCAAAGCTTGCCTGATTGCATCAAAGACGCATATGCAGGGCAATTCGCTCATCCCGGCCTTTTAGCTCATGAATTTTAACGTGGCAGCAAGCCGGCCGGCTCCAAATTCACCACGAGCAGGGTCAGATACGTCCGTCCTCTGGATGACGTCAAGGGTTTCGTTCGATAAAACGAACGGTGTGATCGGAAGAACGGTGAGGGACAGGTGATGGCAACGCGCGGGGCGGAAATTGCAAAGCCGGGAATTTTGCCGGCCGAGGCTATAGCGGCCCTGAAGGAAGGGGGGCAGATCACCTGTCGCCGGGCGCTGGATGAAGACCAGATCCAGCCGGCCAGCCTGGATCTGCGTCTGGGCCGCACCGCCTGGCGCATCCGCGCCAGCTTCCTGCCGGGCGAGGGCATTTCGGTGAAAACCCGCCTGAAGGATCTGGCGCTTCACCAGCTTGATCTTTCCGGTGGCGCGGTGCTGGAAACCGGCTGCGTCTATCTGGTGGAGCTGTCTGAGCATATGAAGCTGCCGGTGGATCTGGCCGCAGCGGCCAACCCCAAAAGCTCCACTGGCCGGCTGGATGTGTTCGTCCGTGTGATTACCGATGGCGCGCGGGCGTTCGATACCATTCCTGCGGGGTACAAGGGCCCGCTTTATCTGGAAATTTCCCCGCGCACCTTTCCCATATTGGTGCGCACCGGCTCGCGCCTCTCGCAGGTGCGCTTTCGCCGGGGGGTGGCGCGGTTGAGCGATCTGGAATTGCTGAACCTGCAATCCGCCGAGCGTCTCGTGGATTCCGACAAGCCGGATGTTGCCGCTGGCGGCATTGCGCTGGGGGTGGATCTGGCCGGTGATGCCTGGGGTGGGTTGCAGGGCTTTCGCGCCAAGCGCCATGGCGGTGTGGTGGATGTGGACCGCGCTGGCGTGCTGGATGTGGAGGATTTCTGGGAGCCTATCCGCGTGCGCCCCGGCACCACCGGGCAACTCGTGCTGGACCCGGATGCCTTCTACATTCTGGCCTCGCGCGAATGTGTGCATGTGCCGCCGGATTATGCGGCTGAAATGGTGCCCTTTGATCCGCTGGTGGGCGAGTTCCGCGTGCATTATGCGGGCTTCTTCGATCCCGGTTTCGGCCATGCAGGGGCGGGCGGCCATGGGGCACGGGCGGTGCTGGAGGTGCGCTCACGCGAGGTGCCCTTCATTCTGGAACATGGGCAGACCGTGGGCCGCCTCGTCTATGAGCGCATGGCGACTCGTCCGGGCGCGCTTTATGGCGTGGAGCTGCATTCCCACTATCAGGGGCAGGGGCTGAAGCTCTCCAAGCATTTCAAGGCCGTAGGCTGAAGCGGCGCTAGCGTCGCTCCGGCCGGTCGGCGTCAATAGTGTGCTCGCGCTTCCAGGGTGTCTGGTCGCGCAGGCCCACGCGCAGCTCGCGCAGGGGCCGCATCAGCGCATCCGAATAGGCCAGATAATCCGCCACCAGCGGCAGCGAGGCTTTCACCGAAGGGTCATCTGCCATGCTGAGGGCGGTGGAAATGGCGGCGTCCAGCGCTGGAGCTGCCGCCGCCGCACCGCCCTGCGCGGCATCATGCAGGGGCTCTTCCAGAGCCGCAGCGCTGGCCAGTTCCAGCGCGGTGAGAGTACGTGAGCGGGCGGCCTCCAGCACCGGCAGAATCTCATCCTTCACATCGGCGTCGGACAGCCGGTGGGCGGTATCCTCCAGCAAAGCGAGATAGGTCACCACCACATCCAGCGTGGAAATCAGGTTCACTACATCGCCCGCCGAATGGCCGAAAATGTTTTCCGCGCCGAGCGTCGGCAGGCTCAGATCGAAGGCGCGCACCATCTGTGCCAGCGGGCCAACCGGCTCGGGCTGGCCACGGCGGGGCCACCATGTGGCGAAAATATCCTGCCCGCGTTTGAGAATATCGTGCAGCTCCGGCCGCAACTGATCGGTCAGATAGACCGGCAGTACGAGGAAGGAGACCGCCAGCGCCACCAATGCGCCAATGATGGTTTCATAAATGCGCGCCAACATGCCGTCTGCGCCGAGGCCGGAAATCAGATACAGGCCCAGCACCACGGAAAAACCGATAGCGGCCGAGGCGACATCATAACGGTCCTTCTGGGTGATGATGGCGATGGTCTGCGCCGCCATGCAGGCCCCGGCCAGCAACCAGATATATTCGCCCAGGCTGAGAAACACCGCCATGCCCAGCAGCACGCCCACCAGCGTGCCCAGCGTGCGATAACGCACCCGCATATAGGTTTCGCCCACGCTGTTGCCGAGCACGAACATCACCGTCATCGTCGCCCAATAGGCATGGTCGAGGCCGAAGACGAGATCCAGCCCGGTGGTGAGGCTGGTTGCGACCAGCCCCTGAATGGCCACCTTGAGCGGATCGGAAAGGGTGCGTCGTCCATCTGGCCCGGCGATCAGAAGCGGGGTGGGGGGCAGGGGCGTGCGCCCGGAGAAGTTGCCCGTGCCGAACAGAAACCGCCTGTTCTGCATGGCGGCCATGGCGTCCACCACCAGCACGAGCCGTTCGAAGGCCGTGAGTGCGCGCAGCAGGGCAAACCGGGTTTCGGCTGGCAGTTCCGGGCAGAAGGCGCTTTCGCGCAGCCGTTCAAGGGCGCGGGCGAAGCGCTCCTGCCCCGGCAGATCGTGCCGGTCCAATGCCTCCAAACGGCGGGCGAGATAATCCGTGGCTGAGGCGAAGGGGCGTCGCCAGCCCGTGGGGTCGGTATTGCGGTCTCCGAGAATGGGGAGATGTTCGGCACCCGGCGTATCGGGCACGCAGCCGGCCAGCAGTTCTACCGCGACCCGCAGGCGATAGAGCTTGGCGCGCAGCGCCTCGAAGGCATCCTGCGCCTGCGGCGCTTCGGCTATGGCATTGGCCAGCGCGGCCCACACCTGCCCGCGCAGGGCTTCCACCGGCAGGGCTGCTGTTTCTGGAAAAGGCCGGCCCTCGCGCACGGCCTCGGACATTTCACGCAGATAGGCCGCCACTGCCGCCTGCATATTGTGCGTGGAATCCAGATAGGCATCCACGGCTGAAGGCCGCCAGGGAGACAGGCGAATGAGAGCGCCAACCAGCGCGCCCTGGCAGAAGGCGGCAATCAGCCAGAGTGCTTCCTGATGCGTGGGCTGCAACACCGTGCCAACTGTCGCCACCATGATGAGGGCCAGCCCCAGCCGTTGGCCGGGCATGCCCCAGCGCCGCAACAAAAGGGCGACGACCGAAAGGGGAATGAGCAGCAGTTTCTGGATCAGCTCATTGGTTTCCCCCGCTCCCGGCCCGATCAGGGCCAACAGGATGAGAAAGGCCAGCGCTACGCTGAAAACACGCGCCATGTTGCGGGCTTCAGCTGCGCGGCTGGCGCCGGGGGTGAAGGAAATCATCGCCAGTACGCCGGCACCAGCCATCAGCGGGAAGGTGATGGCCATGGCTGGCACGAACAGCGCCGCCGTGATGGAACCCGTGCCGATGACAATGAGAAAGCACAGCGCCAGATGCACGGCGCGTGCTGCATCCACTCCACCCGGATCATGATGAGCGCGCCATACCGCAAGCCGTTCCAGCAGTGGACGGCGTTGGGAAAAAGTCACCTTCGGAGGGTGCAGGGGCATGACGACGGGTCACCTTTAGGGGGCCAGGGGCATGTCTGAGGCATCATGTCTGAGGCATGTGCCTTCATGCGCCTCTCGGGTGAGAAGGTCAGCGGGGCAAAGATCAGTGGGGCAAAGGTCCGCGGGGCATGTGCCATGACACCATGAAAAAGGCACCTGTGTGGCCATGGCAAGGGGGAGGGGAGAGAAAGAGTTCAGAAAACAGAGCGGGTTGCAGAATATGGGGTGGAGATGTGCACCAGGCGGCTGACAGGGGGCCTGCGGGCCATGGCGACAGGGCGCGGTTCACTGCGATGAGGCTTTCAGATCTGGGATGAGGTCGCCATCTGTCATGTTTCCGCCACCCTGTCCGGGCGTATCCTCAGGTTGGCTTTATGCTGCCTCTGGCCAGTGTGGCTTCAAACTTGCCACCATATGTTTTAAGCGGGGGTATCCGGTACGCAGGTATCGTATGGAGCCGTTCAGACGCAGGCAGGGGAGGCATTTATGCCGAACGAAAAAACCGCACGGGTGGCAGAGCTTTATGCCGCGCGCCTTGCAGCGGGAGACATCAGCTCGGACCCTGCACAGGCAGCGGTGGTGAAGGAGTTCGCCCGGCTGGAGCTGGAATTGCGCCAGCATGTGATGGCGCAGAAAAGTTCGGCTCTGGGCTGGTTGTTCCAACGCAAGAATACGACGCAGCCCCCGCGTGGCCTCTATATTTATGGCGAGGTCGGTCGCGGCAAATCCATGCTGATGGATCTGTTTTTCGAATCCCTGCCAGACAAGAGCAAGCGCCGGGCCCATTTCCATGCCTTCATGGGAGATGTGCATGAGCGGATTTTCCGCGAGCGCGAGGCGCAGAAGACCAAGCCGCGCAAGAATGCGGACCCCATCGCCGTGGTGGCAGGAGAGCTGGCCCGCGAAGCCAAGGTGCTGTGTTTCGACGAATTCTCCGTCACGGATATTGCCGACGCGATGATTCTCGGCCGGCTCTTCGAAAAGCTGTTCGCCGATGGCGTGGTGGTGGTGACCACCTCCAATGTCGCGCCCAGAAATCTCTATGCGGGCGGGCTCAACCGTGCACTTTTCCTGCCCTTCATCGACATGATCCGTGAGCGGATGAAGGTTCTGAACCTTGATTCCCCCACCGATTACCGCATGGAAAAACTGGAAGGTGTGAGCACCTGGCATTGTCCCCCCGGATCGGAAGCGGATGCTGCGGTGGATGCCGCTTGGGCGCGGATTGTGGGGCCGCTGGGGTCCACGCCGGGGGAATTGCAGCTGAAGGGACGCACGCTGAAGGTGCCGCAGATGGGCCATGGCGCGGCGCGCTTTTCCTTCTCCGATCTGTGTGAGAAGCCGCTGGGGCCGAACCCGGATTATCTCACCATTGCCCGCCAGTTCCACACTGTGGTGCTGGAGCATATTCCCGTGATGCGGCCGGAGCAGCGCAATGAGGCCAAGCGCTTCATCTCGCTGATTGACACGCTTTATGATGCCAATGTGAAGCTGGTGGCCTCGGCGGAAGCCATGCCGGATGACCTGTATGTGGGGGCTGATGGCACCGAGGCTTTCGAGTTCGCCCGCACGGTTTCGCGCCTGACGGAAATGCGCTCGGAAGAATATATGGCCCGCCCTCATGGCCGGCGGGATTCTGAGCAGCCGGGTGAGAAGCCGGCGCAGCAGAAAAACTGAAAAAAGGGGGCGGTGAACCCGCCCCCTGTTCATGTTCCGGTTTCTATCCTGTCGGATGCCAGAGCATCAGTTGAGCAGGTAGGATTCCATGGAATCGTCCAGCGCTTCCTTCCAGCTGGTATGGTGCCGGGGAGCCATGGTGCCGGTGATGACCGACTTGTAGCTGTTGTTGCGGAAGTTCATGATGTCCTCGGCCTTGTGCTTCTTCCAGGCATAGAAAGCCTCGCACGCGCCATCGACATCAAAGGCCGGATAATCGGTTTCGGCGATCAGTTCCTTCACATAATCGCCCTGATACTTGATGGCGTATTTCACGTCACCGGAGAGGTCTTCACGGGCCTCGCGCTCGCGCACATCCGCCAGCAGAACTTCCTTCTCGGCGGGGATGCGGATGCGGCCCATGATGATGTCGCGCACATACCAGGCCTGGGCGTCGAACATGTTGAAGGTGAACCACTGGTCCTGCATGCCCAGATAGAACAGCTTCGTATTGTTCACCCACACCACGCCCTTGTAGAGATCGGCGGTGGCCAGACGGTTGGCCGTCTTCAGACGCAGATCATCAGGAAGGAAGGGGAAATAGTGCCTGTAGCCGGTGCACAGAATAATGGCATCGACATCCTTGCGGCTTCCATCCTTGAAGATTGCCGTCTTACCCTCAATCTTCACAAGGGCGGGCTTTTCTTCCCAGTTGTCAGGCCAGTTGAAGCCCATGGGCGCGGAGCGATAGCAGGAGGTGATGCTGTTCGCCCCATATTTCCAGCACTGGGAGCCGACATCCTCGGCTGAATAGGAGGCGCCCATGATGAGCACATCCTGGCCCTCAAACTCGCGGGCATCGCGGAAATCATGCGCGTGAACAATGCGACCGTTGAAGCTTTCGAAGCCTTCATATTCGGGCACATTGGGGGTGGAGAAATGCCCGGAGGCGATAATCACATGGTCGAACCGCTCCTTGTAGACGCGGTCCTCGGCAAGGTCATGCACGGTGACGGTGAAATCGTCGGCATCCTTGTCATATTCGACGAAGCGGACGACAGTGGAAAAACGGATCTTGTCGCGGACACCGGCTTTGATGACGCGCCCTTCGATATAATCGAACATGACAGCGCGGGGTGGGTAGGAGGCAATCTGCTTGCCGAAGTGCTCCTCGAAGGAATAATCCGCGAACTCAAGACCTTCCTTTGGGCCATTGGTCCACAGATAGCGATACATGGAGCAATGAACCGGCTCTCCATTCTCATCGAGCCCTGTGCGCCATGTATAATTCCACAAGCCGCCCCAGTTGGATTGCTTTTCGAAACAGACAACCTCCGGAACATCTGCGCCCTTCTCGGCGGCAGACTGGAAAGCTCGCAATTGCGCAAGCCCCGAAGGTCCGGCACCGATGATGGCAACGCGTTTCGTCATGTGCTCCATTCTCCTTCTGTGGCATGGACCGATTTTCGGAATTGGTGCCCCAGATTATACCAGTTGGACCCACAAGAACCAGACCGTTCCGAATTTTTCTCCTTCTCCTCATCATTCCGCAACGACAGCTCGGGGTGGGAATGGCCCTCCAATACACGGTTTTCAAGAATAGATTTTGAGGTCTGGAATGGCGAATACTTCTTTTTCTCAACGTATTGCTGTAATGGGCGCGTTGCCGAAATGCAGTGTCATATCGCCTGCCGTGCTGCCTGTCGGCTTTCTCGCACCGCTCTCCGGGCCGGAATCAAGCTGGGGCGGGCCGGGGCTGGATGGCTGTCGAATCTGGGTGGACTGGATCAACACCCATGGCGGGCTGATGGTGGCCGGACAGCGTCGCCGGGTGGAACTGCTGGTGCATGACAGCGCTCTTTCACCGGAACGCACCCTGGCCGCTGCCCGTGACATGGTGGAGCAGCATGGTGTGCCGCTGGTGTTGACCCTGGGGGGCGACAGCTTTGCCCCGGCCATGACGTGGCTGATGGCGCGGCGTATTCTGGTCGCGACCCTTTTGCCGTCGGATCTCTCGCCTGATACGCCCAGCCTCATTGCGCCCGTGGAAATTCACCCGCTCTACAATGTGACCGGGGTGGAGTGGATGGCCCGCAACCATCCTTCCGCCAGGCGGGTGGCCTTGTGCAGCCAGGAGGACAGGATGGGCCAGCCCTCTCTCGCCATCTATCGTGCAGCCTTCGAGGCGGCCGGCCGGGAAATTGTGAAGGAGGTGCGCTATGCCCCGGATGATGCCGATATGGCCGGCATTGTGCGCGCCATGCTGGCGGAAAAGCCGGATCTGCTGTGCTGGTGCACTTCACCTGGCCCCATGGTGCAGGCTCTCACACAGGCTGCTTGGGCGCAGGGCTATCGTGGCCCCATTCTTTCCAGCACCGCCGATCATTATCCGCAGATGATGGCACAGACCTCGTCGGCTTTCATGGCGGACTTCATCTTCCAGTTCCCGGATTTTGATGATCCCCTGCTGGCGGATGCACCCTTCTTCTTCAGCAGCCCGAAAACCTTCTTCGAGGATTACAACGCCCGCTTCCCCGGCGCGTGGACGGCCGTGAGCTGGGAATATGCCGCCATTCTGGACCTGTGGCACAATGCGGTTGAAAATGCAGACAGTATCGCCCCGGCCACGGTGCTGGCGGCCATGAAACGCCGTCAGCTCATTCCCCACGCCTTTGGAGCGGCGCGCTGGTGGGGCGCGGAGATTTTCGGCATAGACAATGCGCTGGTTGGACGCTGGCCGGTCGTGGGTCTGCGCGAGGGGCGCGCGCGCATTCTGGAGTTTGGCTCCGTGCTGGACTGGCTGGAGCGCCATGGGCCTCTGCTGCGCCGCCATATGGAGCAATTGGGCCTGTTGTGGGAGCAGCGCCTGTCTTCTCGCCAGCCGGAAGGTTGATGGCGTTGGTGCAAGCCGGGTAGCCCTGCGGTTTCAATCTTCCTGCAACAGGAATTTCTGATCCTCGATCAGGGCCAGTTTCATGAATTCGCTGGCCTCGGCAATGTCTCGTGCGGCGATGGCGTTGAACAGTGCATTATAGGTATTCTGCCGGGCCTCTATGCGCCGGGGGGTGAGATGCCGGCGATACATGGCCGTGCGGAAAGCCTGGCGGCAGGTATCAATCACCAGATTGTAGCAGGCGATAAGAAGCGGATTTCCGGTGCCGGCGGCGATCTGACGGTGGAATTCCTCTTCCAGCCGCATGAAGGCGACGGCGTCTGTGTGCTCCGCCTCCATATCCGAAAGCGTGGCGCCAAGGGCCTCGATCTGCCGGGGCGACATGTGGATGATGGCGAGGCGCACCATTTCCGGTTCCAGCATGCTGCGGACAACCTGAAGCTGGAGCGGGCCGGTTTCGGCAGCCACGGGGCTCAGGGCCTCGCTTTCGCCTTCAGGGTCATAGGTGACGAAAGAGCCGGAGCCGGCCCGGCGGCGGATCATGCCTCGGGTTTCCAGCAGATCCAGCGCCTCGCGCACCGTATTGCGTGCCACGCCCAGCTCTTGCGCCAGCGCGCGCTCGGAGGGCAGGCGTTCATCCGTGCCATACTCCTGCGAGACGATACGCATGGTGAGCGTATCGACCACATATTGCACGGTGGAGCCGGCCCCTACGTCATGCGCGGGTGGCAAAACAGGAGAGGCGGGGCGCGACGGCGTGTTCACGACAATGGCTCAGCCCATGCGCTCGGAGGCATAGCCGCCGGGGCTGGCGGGAAACACCACTGTGCGATCACCATTCGGGAAGACACGGTGATGGATATGGGCATGGATGGCCCGCGCGAGCACTTGCGCTTCCACATCCCGGCCGATGGAGACATAGTCCGCCGCATTCTGGGCGTGGGTCACACGCGCGACATCCTGCTCGATGATGGGGCCTTCATCCAGATCCGCCGTCACATAATGCGCGGTGGCGCCAATCAGCTTCACGCCGCGGCTATAGGCCTGCTTGTAGGGGTTCGCGCCCTTGAAGCTGGGCAGGAAGGAATGGTGGATATTGATGATGCGGCCAGACATGACCTGACACATCGCATCCGACAGGATCTGCATATAGCGTGCCAGCACGATGAGTTCCGCGCCGGTCTGTTCCACCACCTCCATGATGCGCGCCTCGGCCTCCGGTTTGTTGGCCTTGGTGACATTGATGTAGAAGAAGGGAATATCGTGGTTCACCACCAGCTTCTGATAATCCAGATGGTTGGAAACAACGGCCACAATATCAATCGGCAGTGCGCCGATTTTCCAGCGATAGAGCAGGTCGTTCAGGCAATGGCCGAAGCGCGAGACCATGATGACGACCTTCATGCGCTTTGCGCTGTCATGGAAGGCGTGGGTCATGTTGAGCGGAGCGCCGACCTCTGCAAAGCCTTCTTCAATCTCCTTCAGTGCCACGCCTTCCTGGGAGTTGAAGCCCACACGCATGAAGAAGCGGCCGGTATCGGCATCATCAAACTGGGCGCTGTCAACGATATTGCAGCCCTTGGAGGCCAGATAGGTGGAAATCGCTGAAACAATGCCCCGGCGGGCCGGGCAGGTGACAGTGAGAACATACTGGCTCATGGGCGAGATCCTGGGCGAAATCTGAGGCGAAATCTGAGGCGAAACCTTGGGCGAGTTTCAGGAGCGGAAAATTCTGAACGCCCGCCCATCTGGCTGGCATGCAGGCTGTTATGGCGGGCTGCTCCGGGTTAGGCCAGCCATGGACGCAAGAAAAGAGGCGTTGAGGCGAAGGGTGAGATGTTTCACTTGAAGCAACAGGGGCGGGTGAAAGCTGCGCCCTCGCCCCCCTCTCGCCTTATCGCGCCAGAACGAGGGCTATCAGCAAAATGGAGATAAGGCCGAGGAAACCGAAGGAAACATAGGTGTTTCTCTTTTGCTCGGCTTCGCGCCGGGCATCGAGCGCCTGCTGCTCAGCCTGCATTTTCTTTTCCCGCCGGATTTGCTCTTCGCGCCCGGCATCATCCTTGCGCATCTCATCGGCCCGCAGCCATTCCGTGAGGGCGGAAAGATGCGCGCTCAGCTCGCTGTGCTGAGCTTCCAGATGCAGATGCTGGGAGAGGCTTTCCCACACATGCTGCAATTCTGGATTCTCGGCCTTGATGGGGTTGCGCTGATGGAAGCCGGCATTGAACAGCAGGCCACGCTCATGCACCAGCCGAATGGCGTCATGGGTGCCGTTGTCATCCGTCCGATGCTGGATCACGGCTTGGCGCAGGGCGTGGAGCGTGGAGCTGATGGCGTCCAGATAGGCCATGGCCAGCATCTGGGTGGCGAAAATCCTCAGAAACTGGTCAGCATTGCCGGAAATATAGCCGAAAGCGCCATTGTCCGAGATGAAGATGCTGTTGGGCGCGGTTTCGCGCACGCTGGCTCGTGGCAGGGTGTTGCTACCGCGCGTGAATTGGGCCACCCGCAACATCTGCTTTTCAATATCGAAATCCGCGTGGCCGGATGTGCGGATGAAAACGCCCTTGGAGGACTGCGGTGGGTTGATGCGCGCGGTTTCCCCTTTCGCCGGCTCATAGAAGGTGGCGCGCCAACTGCTTTCGAAGGGCGTGCCCTCGAAGAAGGTGGCGAAGATGTCATCGCTTTCCAGATCATGCCGGAAGAGACTGCTGTGCGTAATAGCATCTGAAAAAAATGTGACGCCCGCACCGTTAATCTGAAATTCCTCGGAGTTTTGAGGAATTTGTGCGGTCTCGCATTTTGCAATTCGAACATAAAAGGGCTGAGGTTCCATGACCTGTCCGCATCTGTTCGGCCGGCGCCGGAGGGAAAAACGGCCACACACTCATATGTTGCATGGTGTAAGCCCGAATTGTATGCGGGCTCACGGGCAAACTTGCAAGTCGCAGGGCGCTTCGCGCGGCGCATGCGTTTCCTGAAGCCTATGCGGCAACGGGTTGGGAAGACAGAAAAAAGACCTGTTTCCACAGGCCGCATCCTCAACAGGCCGCAGGGGCGGGGTGGAAATGAAAACCCCCGCCGGCTGGGCCGACGGGGGTGAAAGCCGGGGCCTGCCGGGGCAGACCTGTCTTTGTTTGTACTCAGCGTGGCAGGGTGCTTTCACCCATCAGCGCGGTGTCGATCGCATGGGCCGCCTGACGTCCCTCGCGAATGGCCCACACCACCAGAGACTGGCCGCGGCGCATGTCGCCGGCCACATAAAGCTTGGGCGTGCAGGTGGCATAGGACATGTCATCGGCAACTACATTACCGCGCTTGTCCAGCTCCACGCCGCCTTCAGCCAGCATGCCTTCATGCACGGGGTGGGCGAAGCCGATGGCCAGAAAGACCAGATCCGCCCGCAGAATGAATTCCGTGCCCGGAATGGGCTGGCGCTTGGCGTCCACGCGGGCGCACTTCACACCGGTCACGCGGCCATTGCGCCCCTCAACGCCCAGCGTGGCGCAGGCAAATTCACGCTCGGCACCCTCAGCCTGAGAGGAGGAGGTGCGGAACTTGGTGGGCCAGTAGGGCCAGGTGGCCAGCTTGTCTTCCTTCACCGGCGGCACCGGGCGGATGTCAAGCTGGGTGACAGACAGAGCCCCCTGACGGAAGGCCGTACCCACGCAGTCTGAGGCGGTATCGCCGCCGCCAACCACGACCACGCGCTTGCCATCGGCCAGAATGGGCAGATCCTGCACCTCTTCACCGCCATTGCGACGGTTCTGCTGCACCAGATAGGGCATGGCGTAATGCACGCCTTCCAGTTCCTGGCCGGGCAGGGCGGGATCGCGTGGGGCTTCCGAGCCGCCAGCCATCAGCACAGCGTCATGCTTGTCCAGCAGATCCTGAAGCGGGGTGTTGACGCCGACATTGACCCCGTAATGGAAGATGACGCCCTCAGCTTCCATCTGCGCAACGCGACGGTCGATGAGGTGCTTCTCCATCTTGAAATCGGGGATGCCATAGCGCAGCAGGCCTCCAGCCTTGGGCTCGCGCTCATACAGATGCACCTCGTGGCCGGCGCGGGCGAGCTGCTGGGCCGCCGCCATGCCGGCCGGGCCGGAACCGATGACGCCCACGCTCTTGCCGGTCTTTTCCCCAGCGGGTTCCGGCTTGATGAAGCCAGCCTTCCAGGCGCGATCAGCGATGGACTGCTCCACCGTCTTGATGGTGACGGGCATGTCCTCAAGATTCAGCGTGCAGGCCTCTTCGCACGGGGCGGGGCAGATGCGGCCGGTGAATTCGGGGAAATTGTTGGTAGAGTGGAGATTGCGCGCCGCCTCTTCCCACTCGCCGCGATAGACCAGATCATTCCAGTCCGGGATCTGGTTATGAACCGGGCAGCCGGTGGGGCCATGGCAGAAGGGAATGCCGCAATCCATGCAGCGGGAAGCCTGCTCCACCACCTCGGATTCGGGCAGCGGCAGGGTGAACTCACGAAAGTGGCGGATACGGTCCGAAGCAGGCTGATACTTCTGCTCGCGCCGATCGATCTCCAGGAAGCCGGTGACCTTGCCCATGCGAAGAACCTCGCTGAGGGAGCCGGCGCAGCCTGCGCCAGGGCTCCTTAGGAATTTGAACAATGTGAGGGCCCTGAGGCGGCGCTTGAACGCCCGGCTTTGGGGTGCCGTGCCACCTTCCGCATGAGGCGGAAGCCCTCACCAGATCTGCCGGCAGCCAGCCCCGGATATGAGGCAGGCTGCCGATGCTGTTGCTTATTCGGCGGCCTGGAGGCCCCGCAGCTTTTCCATCTCGCGCAGGGCGCGGCGATATTCCACCGGCATCACCTTCACGAAGCGGGAACGATACTCGGCCCAGTTGTCGAGGATCGCCTGGCCACGGGCCGAACCGGTGTGGTGCACATGCTTGGCGATGAGCTGATGCAGGCGCTCCTCATCATGGCGCGACATGTCGGAGTGGACATCAATACGGCCCTTGAACTCCAGATCACCACCATGGTGATGCAGGCGCTCCAGCAGGTCCTCTTCTTCTTCCACCGGCTCCAGATCGACCATGGAGAGGTTGCAGCGCTTGGCGAAGCTCTTGTCCTCATCCAGCACATAGGCCACACCGCCGGACATGCCGGCCGCAAAATTGCGCCCGGTGGGGCCGATCACCACGACCACGCCGCCCGTCATATATTCGCAGCCATGGTCGCCGGTGCCTTCCACCACGGCAATGGCGCCGGAATTGCGCACCGCGAAGCGCTCACCCGCCACACCGCGGAAGAAGCATTCGCCCTCGGTCGCGCCATACATCACCGTATTGCCGATGATGATGGAGTTTTCCGGCACGATGGCGCTGTTCTGCGGAGGCCGCACAATGATGCGCCCGCCCGAGAGGCCCTTGCCCACATAGTCGTTCGCCTCGCCCACCAGGTCGAAGGTTACCCCCGAGGCGAGGAAGGCGCCGAAGGCCTGGCCGGCCGTGCCCTTGAGGGTGACGTGAATGGTGTCATCCTCAAGCCCTTCATGGCCATAGCGCTTGGCCACCTGGCCGGAGAGCATGGCGCCGGCCGAACGGTCTACCGAGCAGATAGGTGTCTCGATCTCGACCCGCTCGCCCTTTTCCAGCGCCGGCATGGCCTTCTCGATCAGGGTGCGGTCGAGCACCTTCTCGATGGGGTGATGCTGGCGTTCGGTGTGGCGAATGCCGACTTCGGGGCCCACATCGGCCTTCACGAACAGCTTCGAGAAGTCCAGCCCCTTGGCCTTCCAGTGGTCGATGGCGTGCTGTTGATCCAGCACATCCACCCGGCCAATCATCTCATTGATGGTGCGGAAGCCGAGCTGCGCCATATATTCACGCACTTCTTCCGCAACGAAGAAGAAGTAGTTGATGACGTGCTCGGGCGTGCCCTTGAAGCGCTTGCGCAGAACCGGGTCCTGCGTGGCCACGCCCACCGGGCAGGTGTTGAGATGGCACTTGCGCATCATGATGCAGCCCGCCGCGATAAGCGGGGCGGTGGAGAAGCCGAACTCGTCGGCTCCCAGCAGTGCACCAATCACCACATCGCGGCCCGTGCGGAAGCCGCCATCCACCTGCAACGCCACGCGGGAGCGCAGATGGTTGGCCACCAGGGTCTGCTGGGTTTCAGCCAGACCCATCTCCCACGGGGAGCCGGCATGCTTGATGGAGGTGAGCGGCGAGGCGCCCGTACCACCCTCAAAGCCGGAGATGGTGATATGGTCGGCCCGCGCCTTGGCGACGCCGGCGGCAACCGTGCCGACGCCCACCTCGGACACCAGCTTCACCGACACATCCGCATCGGGATTGACGTTCTTCAGATCATAGATGAGCTGCGCCAGATCCTCGATGGAATAGATATCGTGGTGCGGCGGCGGGGAGATGAGGCCCACGCCCGGCGTGGAGTGGCGCACCTTGGCGATGACCGCATCCACCTTGTGGCCGGGCAGCTGGCCGCCTTCGCCGGGCTTGGCGCCCTGGGCCACCTTGATCTGCATCACGTCTGAATTGACGAGATATTCCGCCGTCACGCCGAAGCGGCCCGAAGCGATCTGCTTGATGGCGGAACGCATGGAATCGCCATTCGGCAGAGGCTTGAAGCGCTCGGATTCCTCGCCGCCTTCGCCGGTGTTGGACTTGCCGCCCATGCGGTTCATCGCAATCGCCAGCGTGGTGTGCGCCTCGCGGGAGATGGAGCCGAACGACATGGCGCCTGTGGCGAAACGCTTCACGATCTCGGCAGCGGACTCGACCTCATTGATGTCGATGGGTTCGTGGCCGATCTCCTCCGCCTCGCGGATGCGGAACAGGGAGCGCAGGGTCAGCAGCTTCTTGTCATGGGCATTCACCGCGCTGGCGAAGGCGCGATACTGCTCCTTGGCGTTGCCGCGCACAGCGTGCTGAAGCTGGGAGACCGTATCGGGAGACCAGGCATGGTCTTCGCCCCGCATGCGGAAGCCATATTCGCCGCCCACATCCAGTGCATTGCGGTAAATGGGGGCATCGGAGAAGGCCAGCCGGTGGCGGCGTACGGTTTCTTCCGCAATCTCGGCCAGGCCCACACCTTCAACCGTGGTGGCTGTGCCGAAGAAATAGCGGTTCACCAGCTCCGAGGAGAGGCCCACGGCATCAAAGATCTGCGCGCCGCAATAGGACTGATAGGTGGAAATGCCCATCTTGGACATCACCTTCAGCAGGCCCTTGTCGATCGCTTTGATGTAGCGCTTCACCACCTCCTTGGCGTCGACCTCTTCGGGAATATCGTCACGCATGGCGACGAGCGTCTCGAAGGCCAGATAGGGGTTGATGGCTTCCGCGCCATAGCCGGCGAGGCAGGCAAAATGGTGCACTTCGCGTGCTTCACCTGTCTCCACCACAAGGCCGACCGACGTGCGCAGGCCCTTGCGGATAAGGTGATGATGCACGGCCGCCGTGGCCAGCAGGGTGGGAATATCAATGCGATCCGGGCCGATCATACGGTCGGACAGGATGATGATGTTATAGCCGCCATGCACCGCGGCTTCCGCGCGGTCACACAGATGCTCCAGCGCCTCTTCCATCCCGGCCGCGCCCTTGTCAGCGGGGTAGGTGATGTCGAGTGTGCGGGTGTCGAACCGTTCTTCCATCATGCTGATGGAGCGGATCTTCTCCAGATCCTCATTGGTGAGGATGGGCTGGCGCACGCCCAGGCGCTTGCGACGGGCGGTGCCTTCCAGATCGAAGATATTGGGCCGCGGGCCGATGAAGGAGACAAGGCTCATGACCAGTTCCTCACGGATCGGGTCGATGGGCGGGTTCGTCACCTGCGCAAAATTCTGCTGGAAGTAGGAATAGAGCAGTTTCGGCTTGTCGGAGAGCACGGAAACGGGGGTATCCGAGCCCATGGAGCCGATCGCTTCCTGGCCGGTGATGGCCATGGGGGCCATGAGCAGCTTCAGGTCTTCCTGAGTGTAGCCGAAAGCCTGCTGGCGGTCGATCAGCGGAACGGTGGTCCGCACCGCGCGGGCATCCACCTCGCGCAGCTCTTCCAGCACCAGCTGGGTGCGCTTCAGCCATTCCTTGTAGGGATGGGCTTTGGCCAGTTCGGTCTTCACCTCCTCGTCAGGCACGAGGCGGCCTTCCTCAAGGTCTACCAGCAGCATCTTGCCGGGCTGGAGCCGCCACTTGGTGATAACCTTTTCCTCGGGGATGGTCAGCACGCCCATTTCTGAGGCCAGAACAATGGTGTCATCGCTGGTCACCAGATAGCGGGCGGGGCGCAGGCCGTTGCGGTCCAGCGTGGCTACGATCTGGCGGCCATCGGTGGCGCAGATGGCGGCGGGGCCATCCCACGGTTCCATGAGCGAGGCGTGATACTGGTAGAAGGCGCGGCGCTCTTCATCCATCAGCGGATTGCCGGCCCAGGCCTCGGGCACCAGCATCATGGCCGCGTGGGGCAGCGGATAGCCGCCCTGCACCAGAAATTCCAGCGCATTGTCGAAGCAGGCGGTATCGGACTGGCCCTCATAGGAGATGGGCCAGAGCTTGGAAATATCCGCGCCCAGCAGTTCGGAATCCACCGAGGCCTGTCGCGCGGCCATCCAGTTCACATTGCCGCGCAGAGTGTTGATCTCGCCATTGTGCGCCACCATGCGATAGGGGTGGGCCAGCGGCCAGGCGGGGAAGGTGTTGGTGGAGAAGCGCTGATGCACCAGCGCCAGGGCGCTTTCGAAATCCGGATCATGCAGATCGGGATAATAGGCACCGAGCTGGTCGGCCAGGAACATGCCCTTGTAGACCAGCGTGCGACAGGAGAGCGACACGGGGTAATAATCACCCGTGCGCGGATCATGCGCATTGTAAATGAGGTTGGAAATCACCTTGCGCAGCACGAACAGGCGGCGCTCAAAGGCGTTTTCATCCGCCACGGATTCGCCGCGGCCGATAAACACCTGCACATGGTCCGGCTCGGTGGGCAGCACGCTCACGCCGAGAGTGGAATTGTCGGTGGGCACATCGCGCCAGCCCAGCAGCACGAGATTCTCGTCGGCAACCGCGCGCTCGTAGGTTTCGCGGATGATCTGCTGGCCGGCCTTGTCGCGCGGCATGAAGATATGGCCGACAGCGTATTCGCCGGGTTCAGGCAGCTCGAAGCCGAGACGGGCGGCTTCCTTGAGGAAAAATTTGTGCGGAATCTGCACCAGCATGCCCGCGCCATCGCCCGCCCGCGGATCTGCACCCACCGCGCCGCGATGCTCGAGATTCATGACGATCTTCAGACCGTCCTCAACGATGCGGTGAGACTTGCGGCCCTTGATATCAGCCACGAAGCCGACGCCGCAGGAGTCTTTTTCCTGAGCCGGGTCGAACAGGCCGAACGGTGCCGGGCGGCCAGCAATGGTGGCGCCTTTGACGGCGGTGGCGGCGGATCGAGTCGCGTTTCCGTTCAGACCGTTGGTGCGATCTGTTCCTGCCATTTTGTCGTCTCTCTATGTTCATCCGGGCGTGAAGGCGGTTGCCCTCACAATCCGGTGCCTGACCCGTCCCCCTGGCATGTTATCACATGCAGAGCGCTGGTTTTGTAAGCAATTTCCATGCCACAAAATCCCCGGCGCACGAGCTTCCACGTGGCGACTGCGCCGCGGGGAAGATTCGAATTTTGGAGGATAGGGCAGGATGGCTTCCCTATCTCGCGGAACATGACAGAAAATGCCGCCGGCCACAAGCATCTGGAAGGATGCAAAACAGGCGGACAGGGCATAAATTTCGCGCGAGCCGTTCGCAACGCAACAAAAGTACATCACAACATATTGTGACGTAACGGAGTTTCGGCGGTGTCACAAGCGTCGTGACCTTGTACTGTTTTTGCGCAGAATAAAAAGGAAAATGCCGGGTCAGCTCCTGAAGGGCTCTTTGGCACGGTTGTGGCCTTTGATGCGGGCGGCTTTTCAGACGGGTGATGAGTGAGACTTTATTGTTCTTTTGTCTGTTCAAAAATTGGGCAAGTGCTCATGAAAAATGCATCGCGATTTGTCCTGAGTGGTGTGCTGGCCCTGTATGGAGCTGCTCTGCTGCCTTCTGGGCCAGCTTTGGCGCAATATGGAGGTGCAGAAATCGGAGGTTTCATGACACCACCTGGCGGGTCGGGGATGCGCTCCGGGCGCATGTTGCAACCGGATGATGTGTTGGATCTGGTGAGCAATCTTGGCTACCGGAACATGTCCTGGCCGGCGCTGGTGGGGCGCCATTATGCGCTTACGGGTTTCATGGATGGTGCGCCCATGACCTTGCGGGTGGATGCCTATAGCGGGCGGGTGGTGGATGTGCGCCCGCTGGAATATGGGCGTGGCCCGCGTGGCTATTACCCACCGGAAGCGCCGATGCCTGGAGATGGCGCTGGTGCTGCGCGTGCGCCCGCGCCAGCCCGTCCGCGTATCGCGCCTTTGCCGCCACCTCGCCCGGTTGAGGCGACAGCCCCGGCAGGGCCTCCGGCCGGGATGCCTGCCACACCGGCTTTGTCGGCAGGGGCGCCTGTGGGGGAGGCTGCCGCTTCCGCCCCGGCATCGCAACAGGCTGAGCCGTCGCTGGCCGCGCCGGAACAGCCGCATCCTGCCTCATCTTCCGCGCCATCTCCTGCACCGGAAGCGCCTCGCCAGGAGAGGGCGAATGTGGGGGCGGGTGTCGGCGCGGCTGTATCGGCTGGTTCCGCCGGAACTGCCTCGGTTCTCTCCCGGCCGCCAGTTCTGGAGACACCTCCGGCGCAGTGAGCGGGGCAAGGAGAACAAGGACAGGAATATGGTCTTCTGGGCGCCCATTCTGTTCGGGCTGGCAGTACTGCTGTGTGCAGGGGTGGCCGTGGCTCGTGCACCTGCGTCACGGAGCCTGCCTCTCACGGAGCCTGCCTCTCATGGCGCAGAAGCTGTTGCGCTATATCGTGCTGTTTCCTGTGGGAGTGATGGGGCTGTGGGCGGCGCTGGGGCGTCTGGTCTTTCCCGAGCAGGCGGCCCATGCCATTGGCTGGGCGTTCAGCCCGTTTCAGTTCGAGGTGGGCGTGGCCAATCTTGGCATCGGCACGGCGGGGGTGATCGCGGCCTTCTATGCCAATTGGGGGGCACGCGGCGGTGGCGGTGATGGTTTGCGGCTTTCTGGGTGGTGCGGCGGTGGGCCATCTGGTGCAGATTTCCGAAACCGGCAACATGGCGGCCGGAAATGCCGGCTCCATTCTCTATACGGACATGCTCACGCCACTTTCCCTGCTGGTATTACTGGCGCTGACATTTCGGCGTGGGGGGCAGGCGAAACATGACGGATGATGAACGAAACCGCTTTTCCGCCCGCGCCTTGCGGTATGCGCGGGTGGGGGCGAATGTGGGTGGCGTCGCCGCGCGCATGGCTGGCAGCCGTTTGCTGGGTGGCGCGGGAGGAAGTGAGGCCAATGCCGCAGCCCTGGCTACTGCGCTGGGCGGGTTGAAAGGGCCTTTGATGAAGGTGGCGCAGCTCATGGCCACCGTGCCGGATGCGCTGCCGCCCGAATATGCCGCCGAATTGCAGAAATTGCAGTCTGATGCGCCGCCCATGGGCTGGAGTTTCGTGAAGCGCCGCATGCGCGCTGAACTGGGGCCGGAGTGGGAACAACGCTTTTCCAGCTTCGAACGCAAGCCGGCGGCTGCGGCCTCTCTGGGGCAGGTGCATCGCGCCGTGACGCTGGAGGGCGAGCCGGTTGCGGTGAAACTGCAATATCCCGAGATGCAGGCTGCCGTGGAGGCGGATCTCAACCAGCTTGACCTTCTGTTCTCCCTGCATCGCCGGATGGATGGTGCGATTGATACAAGTGAGATTGCCCGCGAAATTGGTGAGCGGGTGCGCGAGGAGCTGGATTATCGGCGCGAGGCGAAGCATGTTGCCCTTTACGCGCATATTCTGGCGCACGAACCCGGCGTGCGGGTGCCGCGCATTCATTCGGAATTATCCACCGGCCGACTGCTCACCATGGCGTGGCTGGAGGGGGAGAAAATCCTCGCTTTCAAGGAACATGCGCTGGATGAGCGCAATGTGCTGGCGCGCGCCATGTTCACGGCCTGGTGGATGCCCTTCAGCCGGTTCGGCGTCATCCATGGCGATCCGCATCTGGGCAACTACACTGTATTCCGGGATGAAGCGGGTGTGCCGGGCGGCATCAATCTGCTGGATTATGGCTGCATCCGCATCTTTCCGCCGGCCTTTGTGGCCGGGGTGGTGGATCTGTATCGCGGCCTGCTGGAGGGGGATGAAGCCCGCGTGGTGCATGCTTATGAGACATGGGGCTTTGCTGGCCTGAAGCGAGAGCTGATCGAGGTGCTGAACATTTGGGCGCGCTTCATCTATGGCCCGCTGATGGATGACAGGGTGCGCACCATCGCCGATGGGGTGGAGCCGGGCCAGTATGGGCGGGCGCAGGCTTTTGAGGTGCACAGCGCCTTGAAGCGGCTGGGGCCGGTGACAGTGCCGCGCGAATTCGTCTTCATGGACAGGGCGGCCATCGGCCTTGGCGCGGTCTTTCTGCATTTGCGGGCGGAACTGAATTTCCACGCCTTGTTCGAGACCGCGATCGCGGATTTTGAGGTGGGGGAGGTGGCGCAACGCCAGCAGGCGGCCTTGCAGATGGCCGGGCTGGCCTGAGTCTGCCCGGCTTTTGGCATATGCCTGTCTGGTGCCGCCTACAGGGCCTTGCCCTCAATCATCAGGGCGCCATCCTCGGTGCGCCGGGCTGGCAGGGGGGCGATGCGCCTCTGGAAATGCACCATGAAGGCAGTGCCGAAGACCGGCATGATGAGGTTGAGAATGGGGATGAAAAGCAGCGGTGAAATCAGCAGTCCGGCTAGAAACACCTGCGTGGCATGGGCTTGCCGCAAGGCGCGGGCCTCCTGCGGGGTGCGGTAGCGCATCGCCACCATTTCGAAATATTCGCGGCTCAGCAAATAGGCATTGGCCATATAGAAGGCGACGAGATTGACGCCCGGCACCAGAAGCAGCAGCAGGGCGCACAGATTGACCAGCAGCATCAGCGCGAAAAAGCGCAGGGAGAAGACCAGTTGCTGCCAGACGGGCTGCGCCATGCCGGGCGGGTCCTGCGGGTAGCTGTCCTGCTCCACCTTTTCGGCGACATCATCCAGATAGAGGCCGGCCACCAGCGCAGAGGTGGTGGGCACCAGATACAGCCCGCCAAACACCAGCCCCAGCCCGGAAATGACAGCCAGTGTCAGTTCAATCCAGGGGTAGGAGGGGATGTTGAGAAAATAGGCGATGGCGGAATGCAGCAGCAGGGCCAGCACGATCAGCAGCAGCACCGCCAGGCCGATGGATTTCAGCAGCACATTGCGCAGCAGGGGTGAGAAGGTCTGTTGCAAAGCGGTCAGGGCATCTGAAAGCATCGGCATGTTCCGTTGAAAGCCCGTTTCCGGGATTTCATAGAAATGGGATGTCTTGCTTCCTCGCTCAAGTCCCCATGCGGATGGGTTGTGCGCTGCACGCTTGGGCAGGCACAGGTGTGCGAGGCCGGAAAAGGGCTTTGGGACGGGTGACATGGTCGTAAAAAGCGGGAAGGATACCGCTGTCCCTTCAATTCCTGAAAGAATGGCCTGCCACACTCCTCCGGCTGCGCCAAAGCCGCGCTCGGCAGGGGCCAGGGGAACTGGAGCAAGGGAACTTGAGCAAGGAAAGCTGATGATGTGGCGGATGAGATTGAGCCGGATTTTTACCCGTGTGCTTGCGGCCGCGATGGGGGTGATGCTGGCCGTAGGGGCACCATCAGCAGGGGTGGCCGGGCAGAAAGATCCGGTGGTGGGAAAATGGGATGTCACGCCGATGATTGGGCCGAATGCCCGCGGCTGCACTGTCACCTTCAGGCCGGCGGGCATGAATGGCAAAGGCCGGGTGGAACCCTTCGCATGTCACCGTCTGGAGGGGCTGGGTGGTCTGCATGGCTTTGCGGATGTGAGATCATGGCGGCGGGAGGGCGACAGCATTGTGCTCTCTGGTATTGCCCAGCCGCAGATGGGTCGCATTCACTTGCCGGCTGATACGCATCTTTCGCGTCTGCGCGGCATGGTGAAGGGAGATATTCTTTTCACCATGATCCGCAAATAAGAGGGGCCGTGAGGGCTGGGCGCTTCAGCCGCCCAGCTCCTCCTTCAGAATTTCCAGCCGCAGCCATTCTTCTTCAGCCGCTTCCAGCTCACCATGGATGCGGGTGAGATTTGCCGAAGCCTTCTCGAATTTGGCCGGTTCGCGGCTGTAAAGTTCCGGGTCCGCCATCAGCGTTTCCAGTTTTTCAGCCTCAGCGCGCAGCTTGTCCATGGTGGCGGGAAGGGTCTTCAGCGCATGCTGTTCATGGAAGGAGAGGCGCTTTTTGTCCGCGCCGCCTCCAGAAGCTGCTGGCTGTGCGGCCCTGGCTTTCGGGGTGGATTTCTCCGTGCCCTTTTTGGCTTCCACGCCCTTGCCGCGCTGGGCCACCATATCAGCATAGCCGCCGGCATATTCGCGGAACACGCCTTCACCTTCGGCCATGACGACACTGGTGACCGTGCGATCCAGAAAATCACGATCATGGCTGACGAGAATGACGGTGCCGGGATAATCGGCCACCATCTCTTGCAACAGATCCAGCGTTTCCAGATCCAGGTCGTTGGTGGGTTCGTCCAGCACCAGCACATTGGAGGGCAGGGCCAGCGCGCGAGCCAGCATGAGGCGGCCGCGCTCGCCGCCGGACAGCACGCTGAGCGGCGAGTTGGCCTGATCCGGCGTGAACAGGAAGTCCTTCAGATAGCCCATGACATGGCGGGATTCGCCGCCCACCATCACCGTATCGGAGCCGCCACCCGTCAGCGCATCACGCAGGGTCGTGGTAGGGGCCAGCGCTGCGCGCTTCTGATCCAGCGAGGCGACTTCCAGATTGGTGCCTAGGCGGACAGTGCCGCTGTCTGGCGAAATTTCGCCGGTCAAAAGCTTGATGAGCGTGGTCTTGCCCGCACCATTGGGGCCGACAATGCCGATACGGTCCCCACGCAGAATGCGGGTGGAAAAATCCTTCACCACCGGCACATCATCATAGGCCTTGGCGATGTGCTTCGCCTCGATCACCAGCTTGCCGGAGGTTTCGGCCTCGGTGACGGTGATCTTCACATTGCCGGTGCTGCGGCGCTCTTCCGAACGGTCCTTGCGCATGGATTTGAGCAGGCCAAGGCGACGCACATTGCGCTTGCGCCGGGCGGTGACACCATAGCGCAGCCAGTCCAGCTCCGCCACAATCTTGCGATCGAGCTTGTGACGCTCGGTCTCTTCCTGCTCCAGCACCTCGTCGCGCCAGGCTTCGAATGCGCCGAAGCCCTGCTCCAGCCGCCGCGTGGTACCGCGATCCAGCCAGATGGTGGTGCGGGAGAGGTTTTCCAGAAAGCGCCTGTCATGGCTGATGAGCACGATGGCCGATTTCAGCCCGCGCAACTCTTTTTCCAGCCATTCAATGGCCGGCAGGTCGAGGTGGTTGGTGGGCTCATCCAGCAGCAGCACGTCCGGCTCTGGAGCGATAACGCGGGCCAGAGCGGCCCGGCGCGCCTCGCCACCGGAAAGATGGGCCGGGTCTTCCTGCCCTGTCAGGCCGAGCTGTTCCAGAAGATAGGCAGCGCGATAGGGTTCATCGCCCGGCCCCAGGCCGGCTTCCACATAGGCCAGCGTGGTTGGGAAGCCGGTAAAGTCCGGCTCCTGTGGCAGATAGCGCACCGTGGCGCCGGGCTGGAAGAAGCGTGTGCCGTCATCCGGCGTCATCATTCCGGCAGCCACTTTCAGCAAGGTGGATTTGCCGGAGCCATTGCGCCCGACAAGGCACAATCTGTCACCTGCGGAAACGGAGAGTTCCGCCCCATCCAGAAGAGGGGTCGCGCCGAAGCGCAGGTGAATATCCTGAAGCAGTATGAGCGGAGGAGCCATGATGCCGCATTAATGCCCCTTGCCGCAGAAGGCAAAGGGTTCGGTGCATCTATTCACGGCCGGGCACGATTTCTGGAGCGCCGGGCTGCTTTTATGCGCAAAGGCGTCGGAGGTGGCGCGTGAAAGCTCTTCCCGGCACGCTTCGAGAAAAAGAAGAAAAATCCGGGGGATTTATCTTGGTGCGCTCGAGGGCTGTTGTATTCGCAAAGTAAAGGCACTGCGTGCAGGGCGCTGCGCCCAGGTGGTCTGACTGCGGAGAAATTGTCTGCGCTGCGACACAGAAGCTGCGCCAATCCGAATTTGCAAATATTCGATATCGCAAATTCGGAAGGGTTTGCAGATCCTGTCGGTGCAGGCGCAAAAATACGCGCATCAAGCCTTCATGCGGCAGAAAATAATCCTTGCCGCATCAGGCGTCAATGTACGGTTTTGCTGTCATCAAGTTTGAGGATTTGTTCTTTGAGAACGAGTTTCTTGCGTTTCAGTTCCGCAACCCGGCCATCATTTGTGGCGGGACGTGCAAGCTCGCGGTCAAGCTCCTGGTCGAGTGCCGCGTGGCGCCGCTTCAACTCCTGAAGGTGCGACTGGATGGACATATGTAAGCCACTCCTTGTCAACGTCAGCAGATCTGAAGTCTGTCATGGGAGTGACACCGTGTCGACCGCAATTCTTGTTTTTTGCTTCGCAACATGTTCCGCAGTGCAGCGAGGGTTGCGGGCGGATGCCCCATGCCTTGGGAGATATGCATGAAGCCGTGTGCCAGCAGACGGGAAATCCCGTATATGCGAGGCGACTCGCTTCATGTGGGCTGATGGCGGATGCAGACAGATGCGCCGCCTTGTGGCATGAACGGGGAGACTGGCACGAGGCAGGCGGCAATGGCGGACAAGAACATGAGCGCTGATGATGAACGGGAACTGCGCCTGCTTCTGGAGCGGCTGCGTCAGGAACATCGGGATCTGGATTCCGCCATCGAAGCGCTGGACATGGTTGTGGGCGCCGACATTCTTCAGATCAAGCGGCTGAAAAAGCGCAAGCTCGTCCTCAAGGATCGTATCAGCATTCTAGAGGATCAGCTTTTTCCCGACATCATCGCCTGAGCGTGCTGTGCCCGGCTGCACAACTGTATCCACAGGGGGCATTTTCCCCGGTCCATTCCCAAACGGAGCTTGGCGGGTTACCCTCAACCTATGACTGCACCCGAGATATCCCCGACCCAGGACAAGGACAAAGGCTTCCTTGAAGGGCAGATGCTGATCGCCATGCCGGGCATGAGTGATGAGCGATTTGCGCGCACGCTGGTCTATCTGTGCGCCCATTCTCCCGAAGGCGCCATGGGTATTGTGGTGAACCAGCCGGTTGAGGGTTTGAATTTTCAGGATATTCTGGTGCAACTTGATGTGGTGCCGGAATCCGAGCGCATCATGCTGCCGGAAAGCGTGCCGGGCATTCCGGTGCTGAAGGGTGGCCCGGTGGAGGCCGGTCGTGGCTTCGTGCTGCATTCGGCGGATTATTTCGTCGATAATTCCACCCTGCCGATCGAGAATGATATCTGCATGACGGCCACGCTGGATATTCTCAAGGCGATAGCCTGCGGGCAGGGGCCGCACAAGGCGGTTCTGGCGCTGGGCTATGCCGGCTGGGGGCCGGGGCAGCTGGAAGCTGAAATCCAGGCCAATGGCTGGCTGACTTGCCCGGCGCAGGATGATCTGATCTTCGGCGACAATTTCGAAGGCCGTTATGGGCTGGCCCTGCGTGCGCTGGGCATTGACCCGGCCATGCTCTCCAGTGAAGCCGGGCACGCCTGAAAAGCCGGGGCTGTACGTCTATCTGGCCATGCCGGTGGGAGTGCGCGGCATCAGATGATGCTGTCTTCTCCGCGAGGTTGCATCAGGCCGCCTCCGGCGGGACTTATCCTGAATAGAAGCGTGTGCGGCCGGCCTGTGCGGGGCAGGCTGTTTGGCCATGCCCCGTGTCATGCCCCGTGCCATGCTCGCGTACCATCCCGCCCCGTTATATGAATGAGGGAAACAGGAAAGCGGTTACTCCGCCATGGCCTGTTTCTTTCTGGAAGGGGCGGGGGCCGGGGCGATGAGGGCGCGACAGTCTTCCATGGTCAGCGGTTCGCCAAACACCACGCCTTGCCCGTATTCGCAGCCGAACTGGGTCATCTCATCGGCTTCCGCTTCGCGCTCCAGCCCTTCGGCGACAACGTCCATACCCAGATCATGGGCGAGATTGACCATCGAAGACACAATTACCGGGCGCGCCGCGCGCGCCGGACCCTTGGCGGTATCCCTCACGAAACGCTGGTGGATCTTGATGGTGTCGAACGGGAAGCTTTGCAGATAGCCAAGCGAGGAGAAGCCCGAGCCGAAATCACCCAGGCACAGGCCGCCACCCAGCTCGCGCACGCGGTTGAGCACAACGGTGGCATATTCCGGGTTTTCCATCACCATGGCTTCCGACACTTCCATCTTGAGGGAGCCGGGGGCCACCGGATGGCGGGCCAGAACGGATTTGAGATCCTGAATGAGCTCATGGCGCAGCAGGTGGCGGGAAGAGACATTCACATGCAGGAACAGGGGCGGGTCCACCCGCAACATGCGCTGCCATTCTGAAAGCTGGGCTGCCGCAGTTTCCAGCACATGCAGGCCCAGATCCAGCACCAGCCCGGTTTCTTCCGCCAGGGCGAGGAAGTCGGCCGAGGCCAGTTCGCCCAGCCGCGGATGGTTCCAGCGCATATAGGCTTCAAAGCCGCCAATGGCCCTGTCGCCCAGCCGCACGATGGGCTGGTAGCGCACGGCGATTTCGCCCTTGGCCAGCGCTTCGCGCAGTTCGCTTTCCAGTGTGGTGCTGTCCACTTTCTGTTGGCGCATGGCGGGGCGATAGACCTCGATGCGGTCGCCACCAATGCGCTTGGCATAATACATGGCCAGTTCCGCATCTTTCAGCACCTCGTCGCGCTTGCCCAGCTCACGGCCCAGCAGCACGAGACCGACCGAGGCGGTGACGAACACTTCGCGGCTGGCCAGTGTCACCGGTGCGCGCAGGGCGCGGCGCAGCGTGTCGGCAAAGGTGGTGATGCGCTCGGCATCGCTTTCAGAGAGCAGGATCAGGCCGAACTGGTCCCCGGAAATACGGGCCAGCGTATCCTGCGGCTTCAGCAGCCGCGACATGCGCCGGGCCACTGTGAGCAGGATGGAGTCGCCCACCGTCATGCCCACTTCCACATTCACCTGTCGGAAGCGGTCAATATCGAGAATCATCACGGTGGGGCGCAGGCTCGGGTCCTGTCGCGACATGATGAGGGCCTGGTCCAGCCGGTCGAGGAAGAGTTCGCGCCCCGGCAGGCCTGTGAGATTGTCGCGCACGGCATCATGCATCAGGCGTTCGGCGGCGATGCGTTCGCCGGTGACATCAAACAGGGTGCCGATGCAGCGTACCACCTCGCCATCCGCCCCCACCACAGGACGGGCCTTCAGGTTGAAGGTGAGATAATGCCCGTCCACTGCCTTGAGGCGGAAATCCTGGTCAATGCGGCCGCGGCGCTGGTCAATGATGCCATCCAGCGTAGCGCGGAAGCGGTCCCGGTCTGCCGGGTGCAGCACTTCCAGCCAGCCGGCGGCCTCTGTTTCCAGGGAATGGCGCTTCAGGCCCAGCGCTTCCTCTGCCTCCGGGGAGGTGAAGATCTTGTCGGAATCCACATCCCAATCCCAGACAATGAGGCCGGAGCCCGCCAGCGCCAGCGCCCGGCGTTCCAGATCGGAGGTGGAGCCTTCTATGGCGCCTATGCCGGCAAAGGCGTGCTGCATCACGGTGAAGCCGATGAGCATTACGATCAGCACCAGCCCGCCCAAGAGGGCTGGCGCGGCGAGATCATTGTTCACCAGCCCGCCCACGGTGAGCCCGGCCATGAACACCCAAACCACCAGCAGTGACCATGTGGGAATGATGAGCACCGCGCGATCATAATTGCGCTGGGAGAGCCACAGCACCACGCCAAAGCCGCTCACGGCCACAATCAGCAGGGAGAGCCGGGCAATGCCGGCGGCAACCGGCGGGTCCAGCAGCGCCACCACCACCAGCGCAGCCAGAAAGGTGAGCCAGCCGGCTGCCACATGCACATAACGCACATGCCAGCGGTTGAGATTGAGATAGGCGAACAGGAATACCAGCAGCGTGGCGGTGAGGATGGCCTCGCCGGCCGCCCGCCAGAATTGCTCGGCGACGGGCGAAAGCCCGAACACCTTGGACCAGAAGGCAAAATCAAGCCCGATATAGCCCAGAACCGCCCAGGCCAGCGCCGCCGCAGCGGGGAACATGACAGAGCCCTTCACCACGAACAGAATGGTGAGGAACAGTGCCAGCAGGGCGGCAATGCCAATAACGATGCCATGATAAAGGGTGAAGGCGTTCACCCTGTCCTTGTAGGCGTCCGGTTCCCACAGATAGAGCTGGGGCAGCGTGCCATCCTTGCTGACTTCCGCCACGAAGGTGACGGTGGAGCCGGGGTCCAGCGTCACCTGAAACACATCGGCATCCGGTGAGTTCTGGCGTTCGGGCTTGAAGCCCTGGCTGGGGGTGAGGGACAGGATGCGCTTTTCACCGAGATCCGGCCAGAACAAGCCGGAGCCCACCATGCGGTAATGGGGGGCGACAATCAGGCGGTCCACCTGTTCGTCGCTTTCATTGGAAAGCGCGAAAAGCACCCAGTTGCCGTCAGGCTGGCCTTGGGTGGTGTTGACTTCAATACGCCGCACCACGCCTTCGGCATCGGGGGCGGTGGAGAACTGGAAGCGGCCATCCTCGGTCTGTTTCTGTTCCACGGCGGGCAGCAGGTCTGTCACCTTGGCATCGCCCTGCACCGCCACCGGCTCCACCGCAAGGGCGGGCATGGGCATGGCAAAAGCGCTCACCAGAAGGGCGAACAGTGTGGTGAGGAAGAGGCGCAACATCTGGTCTCCGGACCAAAATCGGATCATCGCGCCGGGCCCGGCAGGCGTTGCGGGCGGGGCGAAACATGTTCCCTAAATGAGCCATGGGGCTGGAGCAAGGCAAGCCGCTTGTGCACGGTTTCCGGCTCTCAGCCCCTGAAAATGCTTGTACAGCAAGGTGAGCGGGCGCGACTGTGGGTCACAGTGGGGTGGACCCTTCTGCTCGCCCGGCCTTCTGCCCTTACGAGACTGTCAGCACGATTTTGCCGATATGGGTGCTGGCCTCCATGCGCTCATGGGCGCGCGCTGCTTCGGCCAGGGGGAAGCTCTGGTCCATCACCGGGCGCAGGCGGCCTTCGGAGATGAGCGGCCACACCTTCTGCATGATGCCTTCGGCCAGGGCAGCTTTTTCGGCGAGCGGACGGGCGCGCAAGGTGGAGCCGGTATGGACAAGGCGCTTCATCATCACGCGCATGAAATCCACCTCGGCTTTCGCGCCCTTCTGGAAGGCGATCTGCACGATGCGGCCATCCACTGCGGCGGCCTCGTAATTCTTCTGGATATAGGGGCCGCCGATCATGTCCAGAATGACATTGGCACCCTTGCCGCCGGTGGCGCTCTTCACCTCGGCGACAAAATCCTTCTCGCGGTAATTCACGGCCAGATCCGCTCCCAGCCGGATGCAGGCGGCGCATTTGTCATCCGAGCCGGCGGTCACCGCCACATGTGCGCCGAAGGCCTTCGCCATCTGGATGGCCGTGGTGCCGATGCCGCTGGTGCCGCCATGCACCAGCAGCCATTCCCCGGCCGCCAGATGGCCCCGCTCGAATATGTTGTTCCACACAGTGAAGACGGTTTCCGGCAGGGCGGCGGCCTCGGCCATGGAGAGACCTTCCGGCACCGGCAGGGTTATGGCTTCCTGTGCCGTGCAATATTGCGCATAGCCGCCGCCGGCCACCAGCGCACACACCTTGTCGCCCAGCTTGTAGCGGGAGGTTTGCGGGCCCAGTGCCACCACGGTGCCGGCAATTTCAAGGCCGGGCACATCTGAAGCACCGGGCGGCGGGGGATAAAGCCCCTTGCGCTGCATCACATCCGGTCGGTTCACGCCTGCTGCCTCGACTTTCACCAGAATTTCGCCCGGTCCGGGGGCCGGAGTGGGGCGTTCGCCCGGCGTCAGCACCTCCGGCCCGCCAAATGCGCCGATGGTGATGGCCGTCATGGTGGCGGGCACACTGGCGGGAAGCGGTGCGGATGTGGTGGACATGGTGAACTCCGGTGCAGGGCCTCCGGGCAGGAGGCGATGGGGAGGCATCGTTTCCCGCCCGCTGGGACAGGCCGGAAGACAATATGACGAGACATTGATTCTGGGATTTTTGAATCCCATGCGAAAGAGGCAAGATGGTCTCACCCGCATATTCCCGCTTCCGGCCCCGGCTGGGAAGGGGATGAAACCGGGGATTACGGGGTTTTGTGCACAGGCCGGCCATCCGTCCGGCAGGGTGAAGGGGAGAAGTCATCATGGATGAACATGAAAAGCCTGCGCCGCCGCGGGAGATCATTGTGGGCGCGGATGTATCGCGCCTTTCGGAAGAAGAGATCATGGCCCGCATCGCTGCGCTGCGCGCGGAAATCATCCGTCTGGAAGGGATGCTGGAACAGAAGCAGGCTTCCCGCATGGCGGCGGATGCAGTGTTCCGTTTGTGAGCCGCCGGCAAAGGGGGGCGGTTCAGCGGAATGGTGCTGAACATGCCGGAAAGGCTGCGGCTTTGTGCCTTCTGCGGTTTCATTTGCGGCGCACTGTGCCATAGTCGGGGCCTGTCGAGGTTGCTGGAGCGTCCATGGCACGGGTCGTCGATCCTTTCGTGAAGGTCTCATCTCCGCGCATTTTTCTGGTGCGCATGGCGGTTTTTCTGGCCCTGTGCGCGGCGCTGGGTGCGGTTCTGTATCGCCAGATCTGGGAGGCGTTTCTCAATAATCCCGGCCTCAACGGGGTGATCTTTGGCGTGCTGGTGGTGGGCATCGTGCTGGCCATCCGGCAGGTGACGCAGTTGTTCCCGGAAGTCGGTTGGGTGAATTCCTTCCGCCTCTCCGACCCCGGCCTCGCAATTGCCGAGCAGCCCACCCTGCTGGCCCCCATGGCTGCCCTGCTGGGCGACAGGGTAGGGCGCATGGCCATTTCCCAGACCACGATGCGCTCCATTCTGGATTCCATCGGCACTCGTCTGGATGAAACCCGCGATATTGGGCGCTATCTCACGGGCCTGCTGGTGTTTCTGGGCCTTCTGGGCACCTTCTGGGGTTTGCTGGAAACAGTGTCGTCCATCAGCGGGGTCATCAACTCCCTCCAGGTGGGGCCGGATTCGGGCACCATCTTCGATGATTTGAAGAGCGGGCTGGCCGCGCCGCTGGGCGGCATGGGGCTGGCCTTCTCCTCCTCTCTGTTCGGCCTTGCCGGCTCGCTGATTCTCGGTTTTCTCGATCTTCAGGCCGGGCAGGCGCAGAACCGTTTCTACACCGATCTGGAAGACTGGCTCTCCACCACTGTGCGGGATATGGACCAGCCGGGACAGGCCGCCGCCATTGGCGAGGCCAGCCCCTATGCGCCGCAGCTTGCTCCACCCATCATGGACTATGAGCCGCTGGTGGAGGCCATCAGCAGGCTGGAGCGGACCATGGAAGAGGCCGGTTCACAGCGCGTGACCGGGGCCATCACCCATCTGGCGGAAAGCCTGCAAGGGCTGGTGACGCATATGCGCAGCGAACAGGCCCTGCTGAAACAGGTGGTGGAGGCGCAGGCGCGCCAGCAGGAAGAGTTGAGCCGCCTCGTGCCGCGCCGGCCCATCAGCCCCGCGCAGGGCGGGAACCCGCAAGCCGGGCACATTCAGGGTGGGCATTCTCAAGGCGGGCCTGCCAGCCGTCCCGTCTCCTACCCCGCCGGGCCGGGCGGTGCGTCATCCGGCCGTCCGTCTTCGGATCGGGAGGGCTGAGCCCATGGCGCTTGGCCGGCGCGGTCGCGACCGTTCCATCAATTACTGGCCGGGCTTTGTGGATGCGCTGTCCACCCTGCTGCTGGTCTTCATCTTTCTGCTCTCTGTTTTCACCCTGACCCAGTATTTCCTGACCCAGGAGATGATGGGCAAGGATACGGTGCTGCAACGGCTTGAGGCGCAGATCCGCCAGTTGACGGATCTGCTGTCGCTGGAGCGGGCCTCCGGCCAGGCGGCGGACAGCGAACTGGCGACCTTGCGGGCTTCGCTTGAAGAGGCCGAGGCCGAGCGGGATCATCTGCGTGGCCAGATTGCCGCCGTGCCGGCCCCTTCCGACAATGGGCGTGAGCAGGCTCTGACCCGTGAGGTGGAGTTGCAGAAGGACGCTGCAACCAGCGCTTTGGCCCGGATAGATCTTCTCAACCAGCAGATCGCGGCCCTGCGCCGGCAGATGGCTGCGCTGGAAGAGGCGCTGAATGTCGCCGAAACGCGGGACAAGGAAAGTCAGGCGAAGATTGCGGATCTCGGCAAGCGGCTGAATGTGGCGCTGGCGCAGCGTGTGCAGGAATTGACGCGCTATCGCTCAGAGTTTTTCGGTCGCCTGCGGGCCATTCTCGGCAACCGGCCGGATATCCGAATTGTGGGAGACCGATTCGTCTTTCAATCGGAAGTATTCTTCGATCCCGGATCGGCCACGCTGCGGCCCGAAGCGCGGGCGGAACTGGATAAGCTGGCAGATGCCGTGCTGGAGCTGGAAAAGGACATTCCGCAGGATATGAGCTGGGCATTGCGCATTGATGGGCATACCGACCGTCAGCCCATCTCCAACGCCCAGTTTCCCTCCAACTGGGAGCTGTCCTCCGCGCGGGCCATTGCGGTGGTGCAATATCTCATTGCCCGCGGGGTGAGCCCCAGCCATCTGATTGCGGCAGGCTTTGGCGAATATCAGCCCATGGATACCGCCAATACGCCGGAAGCCTATGCTCGCAATCGCCGCATTGAACTGAAATTGACAGAGCGATGATGGTGCGGCCCTTCGCGCCTGCGCTGGCCACACACAGCGGATGTGACGCATGATACCTTCTTCCGCGCCCGCCGCCTGTCACCTGCGCCCGGCCATTCCGGCAGATCGTCCCGCCATGGTGGATCTGTGGGTGGAAAGCTGGGTGAAGACCTTGCCGGATATTGATTTTTCAGCCCGTCGCCCATGGCTGGAAAGTCATCTCGACCACCTGGTTGAGGAGGGTGCCCGCATGGTGGTGGCGCAAGCGCCGGATGCGGAGGGGGGCTTTGCGGTGGCGGGCTTCGTGGTGATCCATCCCGGCACCGGATATCTTGATCAACTGGCCGTGCATCCGTCTTTCTGGGGGGGCGGCTTTGCCGAAGCCCTGATGGCGGGGGCGAAACAGGTTTCTCCGGCCCTTGTGGCGCTGGATGTGAACCAGGAAAATCCACGTGCCGTGCGATTTTATGAAAAGATGGGCCTGAAAATCGTCGGGGAGGGGGAGAATCCAGCCTCCGGGCGGTGTACATATCGTATGGAATGGCGGCCTGTCGCCGAAAAAACCGAAGAGGCGTAAGGGCTGCCGCAGGCATATGCGGCTATAAATCGCGCATGAAACGCGGGAGGAAAGGACGGCAGAATGCACGCTGCGTCTTGTCTCCGGCCATGCTCTCGGCTATAGACCCGCCACTTCCGTCTGGAAACGAATTTGTGCGCGCGAAGGGCACGAAGAGTCGATCACGGATTAGACCGCAAGCCCGGCGCAGCGAAAAGGATTGGACCAATGAAGAGCGATATCCATCCCGACTACCACTTCATCAAGGTGGTTATGACGGACGGTTCCGAGTATATGACGCGTTCGACCTATGGCAAGGAAGGCGAGAGCCTCCAGCTTGATATCGACCCGCGCACGCATCCGGCGTGGACCGGCGGCACCCAGCAGCTGATGGACCGCGGTGGCCGCGTGACCCGCTTCAAGAACAAGTTCGGTTCTCTGCTGAAGTGAGTCTGATGAGGCGCAGCCGGTCGATTGGGCCGGGCTGCCAGCCTCTCATTCTGACAGAATCCAAAACGCCCGGGCCGCAGGTCCGGGCGTTTTGCTTTGGGCTGCCCCTGAGGGGCGTTGGGCCTGAGATCCGCCCAGACAGCAGCGCCCACAGTTGCAGATTGGGGCAGTTACAGGTCGTGTGACGGGTGCAGGGTATTTTCCGCCAGCGTTTCAAGCCGGGGCGTCAGGGCCGCCTGAAGGCCGGCAAGTTGCAGCAGGGGCAGGCGCAGCAAGGGCGGCAGATATTCGGCCTGGAGCAGATCATGGGTTTCGGTTGTGCAGGCCCCGCCCCGCGATATGGAGCGCAGGGCCTGAAGGCGCTGGAGCTGGCGGCCAGCCTCACGCCGGGCGATGGGGGCCGGCAGTTGCCCTTCGCGCGCGGTGCGCAGCAATTGCAGGGCGCTGGAAAGTTCCATGGTAAGGGTCAGTAGCTTCAGACGCGTGGCCTGATCGGGGCGGGCGGAAACATCCAGCCACGCATCGGCCTGCCTCAGACGCACTTCCACGGCGCGCACCAGTTCCACCCCATGATGGAAGGTCAGCTCGAACCCGTGTCGGGGTGGCGGAAGCCGGGCGCTTCCTGCCTGTTCATTTTCGCCGCGCTGCATCTGTGAACGCCTCCGCTGATGCCGGGCCATCAAGGCGGCAGCGCGCGCAAAAATAAAGCGTGCGCGCACCGCCAAGGCTGGGGATATCGGGCAAAGACGGCGTCTTGCTGGCGCATCATCCGGTTTTAACCAAAGAAGAGCCGCCTTTCGGCGGCTCGCAGTCTGGCTGGGAGGATGATCTGTCCGGGCTGCAAGCAGATGCTGATGAGGAGGAATTGGCTTCCCGGATGCTTTCCAGCTTCCCTCTTCATGGTTAACCAAGGGTTAATGCCGGAGTGTGGTGCAAGGAATGGATGTATGCGGGTTGTGAGTTTTTCTGTCTTGCCGCGAGCGAATTTCGGCGCTACCTGCTTTTCCATGTCTGTAGCCAATGGAAAGACAGATCGCCTGGCGGCGGCTTTGCGCGCCAATCTGGCGCGCCGCAAGGCTCAGTCCCGCGCCCGCCGCACGGCGGATGCTGCGGAAGGGGCCGGCGCGCAGGAAGCTGCTCGCGGTGAGAATGTCAGTGCTGAAGCGCCGCGCACGCTTGTGCATGATGCGGTGGGTGCGCCGGATGAAAAGCGCAGGGCTGACGAGAGCTGAGAGGCCCGCGCTTGGTTGCGTCGGCATCATCAGGGCTGGAAATGGCGGCAGGCAAGGGGTGCCATCGGTGCGGTGGATGGTGTCCTGAGGTGTTTTTGCGTTCCGCATCGCGTAAAGGGAAGCGGAACACCCGTCCCTCTGCCAGGCGTACCGGCAGTACGGGCCCTGAACATGGAGCCACTCCTGTCCTGACGGCCGGGATGTGCTCCGGATATCTGCATCTGCCAGCTGTGCCCTTGCCGAGCTCTTTCCGATCTCCTGGGCCGCTCCGCCGGCAGCCGGAGACAAGACCAGTATGGACAAGATTCGCATCGTCGGTGGCAACGCGCTGGAAGGCATCATTCCCATTTCAGGTGCCAAGAATGCCGCTCTTCCGCTGATGATCGCCAGCCTTCTTTCCGAAGAACGGCTGATTCTGGAAAATGTGCCGCGCCTGGCCGATGTGGCGTTGTTGCAGCGCATTCTGGGCAATCACGGTGTCAATATCACCACCAATGGCAAGCGCGCAGGCGATGATCCTTTCGCCGGCCAGACGCTGGAGCTGGATGCGCGGGTGATTGTGGATACCACGGCACCTTATGATCTGGTGTCGCGGATGCGGGCCTCCTTCTGGGTGCTGGGGCCGCTTCTGGCGCGGATAGGCAGGGCCCGCGTGTCTCTGCCCGGTGGCTGCGCCATCGGCACCCGGCCGGTGGATTTCCATCTGGACGCCCTGCGGGCGCTGGGAGCGGATATCGAGATTGATGCCGGTTATGTGGTGGCCAGCGCGCCGCGCGGGCTCAGGGGCGGGCGCGTGGTGTTCCCGAAGGTGTCGGTGGGGGCGACGCATACCGCGCTGATGGCGGCCACGCTCGCCGAGGGCGAGACCGTGCTGGAAAATGCCGCGCGTGAGCCGGAAGTGACAGACCTTGCCGAATGCCTCATCAAGATGGGGGCGAAGATTGAGGGGCTGGACACCTCCACCCTGCGGATTACGGGTGTTTCCCGTTTGCGTGGGGCGCGCCATTCCGTCCAGCCGGACCGGATCGAGGCCGGTACCTATGCCATGGCCACGGCCATGGTGGGTGGCGATGTGATGCTGAAGGGTGCGCGCGCGGATCTGCTGGAAAATGCACTGGATGTGCTGCGGCAAACCGGCGTGCAGATTGACAGCTCGGATGAAGGCATCCGGGTGCGCGGCACAGGAAACGGCATCCAGCCGGTGGATGTGACCACCGCGCCCTATCCCGGTTTCCCAACGGATCTTCAGGCCCAGTTCATGGCGCTGATGACTCGCGCCGGTGGTTCATCCCGCATTACCGAGACCATTTTTGAAAACCGCTTCATGCATGTGCAGGAGCTGGCCCGTCTGGGTGCGCGCATTCATCTGGATGGTGATACCGCCACGGTCGAAGGTGTCGAGCGTCTCACGGGTGCGCCTGTCATGGCGACGGATCTGCGCGCATCTGTCTCGCTGGTGATTGCTGGCCTTGCAGCAGAGGGTGAGACGCTGGTGCAGCGCGTCTATCACCTGGATCGCGGTTTCGAGAAGCTGGAAGAAAAGCTTTCTCGTTGCGGTGCAGTCATCGAGCGCATCAGTAATTGATGTCATAGCCCGGCGCCTCTTCAGGTTGCCGGGCTTTTTTGTGCGCCCATAGCTTGTATTTGGGCAAGTATCAGAAGGCCCTTGCTGGCTGCGGCCGCCCGAGAAAGCGGTTTCGTATCCGGTGTTGGAGTGTTCTCTGTGAACAACAGTCTGCATTGACTCGCCCTGTGAGCTGTGCGGACATAAATAATCAGGGCACTCATGCGAGCGTTCAGCACATGTGTTCGACATCGCCTGATGAGCGAAGGCGCTGATTATCCAGAGGTGGCTGGATATGCCGAAAAAGGAAAGTGCTGTTCTTTTCTCAGGCGATCGCCGGGTCTTGTATGGGGCGGTTGCTGTACTGTGCCTGGTGGCGTTTGCGGTTTTGTCTGGTGATGGGCTGTATCGCGGCGTGTATCAGTTTTTGAGCTATATGGAGCCCTGGCGGGAAAGCCGCCTGCTGCTTCTGTATATCGTTCTCACATTCGCCCTGATTATTCTGTCATTCATTCATGCGCGGCAGTTGCAGGCGGAAATGCGCCAGCGCCACCGGGCGGAAAAAGTGGCGGCTACTGCGGCGCATTATGATGCGCTGACCGGGATCGCCAACCGGCGGCTGTTTCAGGACAGGCTGAAGAAGCATATCGTTCAGGCGTCTCTGGAAGATGAGAAGCTGGCCGTTCTGGTGCTGGATATTGACCGCTTCCTGACCATCAATGAAGCCTGCGGCCACGGCAATGGCGATCATGTTCTGCGCCGGGTGGCCGAGCGTCTGCGGCAGATTATGGGCCATGATGACATGGTCGCCCGCCTGGGCGACGATGAATTCGCCCTGCTGGTGCGCGGTGATGAAGGAGACTTGTTTGCGGCGGCTTCCCGCATTCTGAATATGATGCGGGAGCCCTTCGCCTGCTGCGAGAAGAATGTACAGATTACGGTCAGTATTGGCATTTCCCGGTATCCGGGGGATGGAAATTCGGCCAGCAAACTGTTGCAGTGCGCGAATGTGGCCCTGAGCGAAGCCAAGGCCGCCGGCAAGGATCGCTACGCTCTCTATGATCGTGAGCTGGATGAGTGCCGGCAGAGGCGGCACGATGCGGAACTGGAATTGCGCGGGGCACTGGGGCGCCGGGAAATCGTGGCCTATTATCAGCCTCTGGTGGATCTCACGAGCCATCGTATCGTGGGCTTTGAGGCGCTGGCGCGCTGGCAGCACCCTCAGCGTGGTCTTCTGGGGGCGGATGAGTTCATTCCCGTGGCGGAGGATAACGGGCTCATCGGCATGGTGCTGACGCGGATGCTGGAGCGTATCTGCGAAGATGCGCGCAACTGGGACCCGGAGATTGTCATTGCCGTCAATCTGTCATCCTCCCAGCTTCTCGATCAGAACCTGACGCATACTATTCTCAGCATTCTGGCCGAGCATGATTTTCCGCCGCACCGCCTGGAGATCGAGGTGACGGAAACAGCCTTTCTGGCGGATTTCGATGCGGCGCGTCGTGCCATGACGGCCTTGAAGGCCAATGGTATGCGTATGTCGCTGGATGATTTCGGCACCGGCTATTCGGGCTTCCGCCATTTGCAGGAGCTGCCCTTCGACAAGATCAAGATTGATTCCTCCTTCACGCGCCGGATTGCGTCTGATCCGCAATGCCGAAAGATCATCACTTCCATGATCGGGCTCGGGGAGGCGCTGGGGCTCACCACCGTGGCGGAAGGGGTGGAGCACCCGGAAGAAAAGCAGTGGCTGCGTTTCCATCACTGCAAGCTGGGACAGGGCTATCTGTTCGCGCAGCCCATGTCGGCGGAACATGCAGGGCTCTATATTGCCGAAGCTGCCCCCGCTGCCGAACCCGCCGAGCTTCCCGGCCGGGCCTGAGAAGGCCGGGCAGGGCAGGCAAGGCAGGGCAGGGCAGGCATGAGCGGATGCCGGGGCTGACGCCATTGAAACCCTGCGGTCGGGTGGTTATCTCCCTTTGAGTATTCAGTTTCATGGTGATGTGCGGCTGTTTACGGGCCGCAACCTTGCCATGATGCCGGAGCCGCGGGATTGCCATGTCTGATCTGAAACTTCTCGCTCTGGATGAGGAAGACCTCTCCATCATCTCCGCCCATCTTCAGGATGCGGTGGTGCAGAGGGTGGATATGGGGTTTTTGCCCCGCGCCCAGCGCTTTGCCCTGGTGCTTAACCGGTTCGATTGGGATGAGAGCCTTCAGGAAGGCGCCCAGTTGCGCCGCAGGGCGGGGCTGCATTTCGAGCGTGTGCGTGGGGTGCAGTGCCGGGGCATGGATGTGGCGCAGCAGGATGGCGTTCTGAACCTTTTGGCGGTCACCTTCATTCCGGGTGATGCGCCATCCGGCCATGTGTTGCTGACCTTCTCCGGCGGCGCGGAAGTGCGGCTGGATGTGGAGTGCATCGAGGTGGGGCTGGGAGATCTGGGCCCGGCTTGGGGCTGCGCCCATGCGCCCCACCATGAGGCGGAGCGGGGTGACAAGCCGGACGCCGGGTCTGAGCGGGCCTTCGGGCGCATGTCAGGTTCTTCCTGAGCCCGGCTCTTTCTCATTTTCGGGCTGTTGGGTTGCGCCGAATGGCGCGCCGTACCCACGCACTCTGGCATCGCTTCCTGCATGTTGTGCGCAAGCAGGGCTTCCCTCCACGGCAAACCTGATCTAGCAAGGCCATCATGCCCATTCATCTTGATACCGAACAGCCCGATTTCTCCGCCCGCTTCACCGAGTTTCTCGGCTCCAAGCGTGAATCCGCCGTGGATGTGCAGCAGCAGGTCGCCGCCATCATCGCGGATGTACGTGCGCGTGGCGACAAGGCGCTGGTGGAACTCTCCCGTACCTTTGACCGGGTGGATCTCGATGCGCTTGGCCTGCGGGTGAGCGAGGCCGAACTGGATGCCGCGCTGGCCTCCATCGACCCCAAGACCCGCGCCGCGCTGGAATTCGCCAAGGGGCGGATCGAATCGCATCATGCCCGCCAGAAGCCGGCGGATGATCGCTACACCGATGCCGCCGGCGTGGAGCTGGGTCATCGCTGGACGGCTGTTGATGCGGTGGGCCTTTATGTGCCCGGCGGCACGGCGGCCTATCCCTCTACGGTGTTGATGAATGCGGTGCCGGCCAAGGTTGCCGGCGTTCAGCGCATGGTGATGGTTGTGCCCGCCCCGGATGGCAAGATTGCCCCGCTGGTGCTGGCTGCGGCGCGGCTGGCTGGGGTGGATGAGGTCTATCGCGTGGGCGGGGCGCAGGCCGTGGCCGCGCTGGCCTATGGCACCGAAACCATTCGCCCGGTGGACAAGATTGTCGGACCCGGAAATGCCTATGTGGCCCAGGCCAAGCGTCAGGTCTTCGGGCAGGTGGGCATTGATATGGTGGCGGGCCCCTCCGAGGTGCTCATCGTGGCCGATGAAGATGCCAATGCGGATTGGGTCGCCGCTGATCTTCTGGCCCAGGCCGAGCATGACAAGGCCGCCCAGTCCATTCTGGTGAGTGACAGTGCTGATCTTCTGGCCCGTGTGGAACAGGCCGTGGAGAGCATGCTGGCCACCCTGCCGCGCACCGAAATTGCATCGGCTTCCTGGCGCGACCATGGGGCGCTCATCAAGGTGCGGACATTCGATGAGGCGCCGGAACTGGTGAACCGCATCGCGCCTGAGCATCTCGAAATCGAGATCAAGGACGCCGAGGCCATGGTGGATCGCATCCGCCATGCCGGGGCCATCTTCATCGGGCGGTTCACGCCCGAGGCCATTGGCGATTATGTGGGCGGCTCCAACCATGTGTTGCCCACCGCCCGTTCGGCGCGCTTCTCTTCGGGTCTTTCTGTGCTCGATTTCATGAAGCGGACGTCAATCCTGAAGCTCACGGCGGATGCGCTTAACAAGCTGGGCCCGGCCGCAGTGTGCCTCGCCGGTGTGGAGGGGCTGGATGCGCATGGGCGCTCTGTTTCCATCCGCACCAATGCAGGAGAAGGGATGTAGAGATGCCACAGAAGTCGCCCGCGCGGTTGAGCGAAGTGACCCTTGATGAGGCCTCAATCGGGCATGCCGGCTCGGATATCGAGCATGAGCGCGCCACTGCCATCTGGGACCTGATCGAGGATAACAGCTTCGTACCCTGCGGCGACCCGGAAGAGGGGCCCTACCATCTCCATATCTCGCTGATGGACAACCGCCTCGTGCTGGACATCAAGCGCGAGAATGGGGAGCCGGTGGTGCAGCACCACCTCTCCCTCACGCCCTTCCGCAAGGTGGTGAAGGATTATTTCCTGATCTGCGAAAGCTATTATGCGGCCATCCGTACCTCGTCCCCCAGCCAGATCGAGGCGATCGACATGGGGCGGCGGGGGGCGCATAATGATGGGTCTGAGCTGCTGCGGGAACGCCTGAAAGGCAAGGTCGAGATTGATTTCGATACCGCCCGGCGTCTCTTCACGCTGATTTGCGCGCTGCATTGGAAGGGCTGAACGCATGGCGTCCGTCGCCGAACCTGCGCTCATGTCGGGGCGTGCGGCACGGCCGCAATCGGTTCTGTTTCTGTGCGGGCACAATTCCGTGCGTTCGGTAATGGCCTCGGCCATGACGAGGCATATGTTCGGCAAATCCATCTATGTCAGCTCAGCCGGGGTCATTCCCGGAGAGCAGGATCCTTTCGTCACGGCGGTGATGGATGAGATTGGGCTGGATGTGAGCAGGCATCGCCCGCGCAGCCTGGAAGAATTGGAAGAATATGAGGGGCTGGGTTTCGATCTGGTGATTTCCCTGGCTCCAAGCGCGCATCACCGGGCGCTGGAGCTCACCCGCACCAATGCGCTGGATGTGGAATACTGGCCGACACCCGACCCGACGACGGAAAATGGCAACCGTGAACAGCGGCTTGAAGCCTATCGCGCGGTGCGCGATGAGCTGGAGCAGCAGATCCGCGATCGTTTCCGGCCAGCCTGAAACAGCCGGGGGCTGGGGCGATTTTTTAACGCGTACCATATCATGCTGGCTCTGTCGGGGCCGTCTGACCGGGCATGATGTGGGGTTGAACGGTTCGTGGCATATGCACAGGCCCCGCCTGTTCATGGGCCCGGCCGCAAGGGCGCATATTTGCGCATCTTCATTCGTAGTTTCCGGCATGGCCGGGTTTCAGGGCGCAATCGGCTTCCATGTTCCGCAACATCCTCTCCGTCGGCGGTTTCACCCTGCTCTCGCGCATTGCGGGCTTTTTTCGTGATGTGGTGATGGCGGCCGTGCTGGGGGGCGGGCCGGTGGCAGATGCCTTTCTGGTGGCCTTCCGCCTGCCCAACCATTTCCGCGCCATTTTTGCGGAGGGGGCCTTCAATGCGGCCTTCATTCCCACCTATGCCCGGCTGAAGGAACAGAATGGGCTGTCGGTGGCGAAAACATTCGCCAATGAAATTCTTACCGCCATGCTGCTTGCGCATATTGTGCTGCTTGCGCTGGCATTGGGCTTCACGCCACAATTTGTCGGGCTGTTGGCGCCCGGTCTTTCGGATGATCCTTTCCGTTTTGATCTGGCGGTTTCACTTACCCGGATCACCTTTCCCTATCTGGCGCTGATTTCGCTGGTCACGCTCATGTCGGGCACGCTGAATGCGTGTGAGCGCTTCGCCGTGCCCGCAGCGGCCCCCGTTCTGCTCAATCTCTCCATGATTGGAACCCTGCTGGCGGCGGGCCTGTTTCCCAGCGCGGGGCATGCGGCGGCCTGGGGGGTGCTCATTGCCGGCGTGTTGCAGGTGCTGATGGTGGGGGCGGATGCCGAGCGTGCTGGGATTGGCGTACGTCTGGGCCGGCCGCGGATGGATCCGGGTACGAAGCGTTTTCTGAAGGCTTTGGGGCCGGCCATCATCGGGGCGGCCGGTGCGCAGATCGCGGCTTTCGCTGATACGATCATCGCCTCCTTCCTGCCGTCGGGGGCCTTGTCTGCGCTCTATTATGCTGACCGGCTCTATCAGTTGCCCATCGGTGTGGTGGGTATTGCTGTGGGCACGGTGCTGCTGCCGGACATGTCGCGCCGCATTGCCAATGGAGATGAGGCCGGCGCGGCGTATGCGCAGGCGCGGGCGGTGGAACTGGCCATTCTGCTTTCTATTCCCTTCGCCGCCGCCGTTATGGTGGTGCCGGATCTGCTGATGCAGGCGCTGTTTGCACGCGGGGCCTTTACAGCTGCTGATGCCGCCGCAGCGGCCGACACACTTCAGGCCTATGGGCTGGGTCTGCTTTCCGTGGTGCTGGTGCGGGCCTTCATCGCCCCCTTCCACGCCCGCAGCGACACCCGCACGCCGATGATCGCCTCGCTGCTGGCGCTCAGCTTCAATCTGGTACTGAAAATTGCGCTGATGGGGCATCTGGCGCAGGTGGGGCTGGCTTTCGCGACAGCCGTGGGCACATGGGTGAACCTGACGCTGCTGATCGTTTTTGCCCGTCGCTTCGGCTACCCGGTGGGGGATGCACCCTTGCTGCGCCATTTGCTGCGGCTGGGCGTGGTGCTGCTGGTGGTGGCTGGCGCGCTTTTCGGGCTGGAGCAGGGGGCGCGCCATGTGTTGCCAGCCACGATGTGGGGCCGTGAAGAGGTGATCCTTGCGGTTGTTGTCGTCGGGGGGGCTATCGTTTATGCCTGTTGCGTTCTTGTTTTTCTCGGGCGTTCTTTCCTTGCGGGCGTGATGGGGCGTCGCGCACCGCAGCAGCCAGTCTGAAGGTCTTCCAATCTTTCAGGGGTTTTGCAATGCGGCAGGCTGTGCTATCCGGTCTGCCCATTCCGGTTTCGGCTCATCGGTTGCGGGAGGTGCCGAACCTTCTCCACATCATTCACGGATGGCTGACATCCGTCAGGAGCCGGATTCGATGACGCATATCAAGCGCTTGTCTTCCAAGTCCCGTTTTTCCAGAGGGTTGCTGTCCGGCAGCCCGTTTTTCGCGCGCCCCTTTTCCGGCCGGCTGCCTGTGGTCGCCCTTGCCCTTCTGCTGCCTCTGGCGGCCTGCGGCGAGGCGGAGACCACACAGGGGCCGCCCCCGGCACCCAAAGTGACGGTCGCCCATCCCGGCACCCAGACCGTGACGGACTATGACGAATATGTCGGCCGTTTCATCGCCGTGGATGAAGTCAATGTCCGCGCCCGTGTGTCCGGTTATCTGGATTCCATTCACTTCACCGATGGCCAGATGGTGAAGCAGGGTGACCTGCTTTTCACTATCGACCAGCGCCCGTTCGAGATCGCGCTGGATCAGGCCAAGGCCAATCTGGATCAGGCCAAGGCCAATCTGGATTTCACCAAGGCCGACCTGGCCCGTGCAACCGAGTTGCTGAAGGATCGCAACTCTACCGCCATTTCCAGGCAAACCTTCGATCAGCGCACCCAGGCCGAGCGCACAGCCACTGCGACGGTGAACTCGCAGGAAGCGCAGATGCGCGCAGCCCAGCTTGATCTGGACTTCACGGAAGTGCGCGCGCCGGTCTCCGGGCAGATCGGCGACCGGCGGGTGTCCGTGGGTAACTATGTCACCGGCGGCACCAGTGGTTCTCCCACCCTGCTGGCTGTGATCGTTTCCATTGATCCGATCCGCTTTGAATTCACTATGGACGAGGCCTCTTTCCTCAAGCTCACGCGCCGCAAGGGCGGGGCAGGGGTGGCCGGTGATGTGGTGAAGCTGAAGCTGATTGATGATGACGGCTTCGTGCATACCGGCAAGCTGGACTTCCTGAACAATGTGATTGACCGCGACACGGGCACCATTCGCATGCGTGCCGAATTCGAGAACAAGGATGGCCTGTTCCGCCCCGGCATGTTCGCCCGCATCCGGCTGGATTCGTCCGAGCCTTATGAGGCGGTGGTGATCCCGGACAGCGCCATTGGCACTGAGCAGGTCAAGAAGTTCGTTTATGTGGTGGGGCCGGATAACAAGGTCGCCCAGCGCTTCATCGTTCCCGGCGCACAGGCGGGTAATGATCTGCGGGTGGTCGAGAACGGGCTTTCGCCACAGGATACGGTCGTTGTGAATGGCCTGATGCGGGTGCGTCCGGGTGTGACAGTGGACCCGCACATGGAGGCCGCGCCTGCCGCGCCCGCCAGGCCTCGTGCCGAGCAGGAGCCCGTCGAGCAGGAGCCCGCGACAGCGCCAGATCAGGACAAGCCTGCGTCTGATAACGCCGCATCCGGCAAGTGAGGGGGGCGATATGCGCTTTTCTCACTTCTTTATTGACCGGCCGATCTTCGCGTCGGTCGTCTCCACCGTGCTTATCATTCTGGGTGCGGTGGCCTATTTCAGCCTGCCGGTGGCGCAGTATCCTGAAATCGCCCCGCCGGTCATCACCGTTAGCGGCCAGTATCCGGGCGCCTCGGCCGAGGTGGTCTCCGATACGGTTGTCGCGCCCATCGAACAGCAGATCAATGGTGTGGAGCGCATGCTCTACATCTCGTCCAATTCCACGGCCGACGGGCGCTTCACCATTTCGGTGACCTTCGATCTGGGGACGGATCTGGATACGGCCCAGGTGCAGGTGCAGAACCGCGTCGCCATCGCCGAGCCACGCCTGCCGGCGGAAGTGCAGCAGGTCGGCGTTATCACCGCCAAGTCCTCCCCGGACATTTTGATGGTGGTGAACCTGTTCTCGCCGGACAATTCGCGGGATGCGCTGTTCCTGTCCAACTATGCCAACATCCAGATCAAGGATGTGCTGTCGCGTATTGATGGCGTGGGCTCCATCACCGTGTTTGGCTCACGCGATTACGCCATGCAGATCTGGCTGGATCCCAACCGGCTGTCCCAGCTTAATCTGACTTCGACCGATGTGGTGCAGGCCCTGAAGGCGCAGAATGTGCAGGTGGCCTCCGGTGTGCTGAACGCCCCGCCGGTGCCGCAGCAGCGCGCCTTCCAGATTGCCGTGCGCACACTGGGCCGCCTGACCGACCCGGATGAGTTCCGCAATATCGTCATCAAGCAGACTGGCGATGCGCTGGTGCGACTGAAAGATGTGGGGCGTGTGGAAATTTCCGCGCAGGATTATTCCTCCACCTCCTTCCTGGATGGCCAGACATCCGTGGCGCTGGGCGTGTTCCAGCGGCCTGGCTCCAATGCGCTCGATACCGGCAATGCCGTGCTCGAAGAGATGAAGCGCATGGAGAAGAACTTCCCCGAGGGTATGGCCTACGGGACCTATTACAACCCGACGGAGTTCATCTCGCAGTCCGTGGATGCGGTGGTGCATACCATCATTGAGGCCATCATTCTGGTGGTGCTGGTGGTGGTGCTGTTCCTGCAAAGCTGGCGGGCGGCTGTCATCCCCATTCTCGCCATTCCGATCTCGCTGGTTGGCACCTTCTTCGTCATGAGTCTGTTCGGCTTCTCGCTGAACAATCTTTCCCTGTTCGGGCTGGTTCTGGCCATCGGCATCGTGGTGGATGATGCCATCGTGGTGGTGGAGAATGTGGAGCGTAACATCGCGGCCGGGCTCTCCCCGCGTGATGCCGCCTACAAGACCATGGATGAAGTGGGCAGTGCGCTGGTCTCCATCTCGCTGGTGCTGTCTTCGGTGTTTATTCCCACCGCTTTCATTACCGGTATTTCGGGGGCCTTTTACCAGCAGTTTGCGTTGACCATTGCAGGTTCCACGCTGATCTCGCTGCTGGTGTCGCTCACCCTGTCTCCGGCCATGTGCGCCCTGCTGCTGAAGCCACACAAGGAAGGCCACCAGAGGCCGGCCTGGTACGCCCGGCCGTTCACAGCCTTCTTCAACGGTTTCAACCGCATGTTTGAGGGGCTGGGCAACGGTTATGCCTGGCTCACCGCCCGGCTGGTGCGCGGTGTGGCGCTGATGCTGGTGCTCTATGCCGGCCTGTTTGCCTTTGGCGGGTGGATCTTCACCTCCACGCCGCAGGGCTTCATTCCCATGCAGGATCGTGGCTATCTGATCGTCGCCTCGCAACTGCCGCCGGGGGCTGCCATGCAGCGCACCGAGGACGTGATGACGCGCGCCGGTGATCTGGTGATGGGCACGCCCGGCGTGGGCCATATCGTCAATATTGTCGGTTTCTCGGGTGCCACCTTTACCAATGCCCCGAATGCCGGTGCCATGTTCGTCATTCTGGAGCCTTTCTCCAAGCGCACTGGCCATGCGGATCAGACCGCGGAAGCCATCCAGAAGGCTCTGATGGGCAAGCTTTCCTCCATTGAGGAAGCACAGATGATCGTGGTGCAGCCGCCGCCCGTGCAGGGCATCGGCAATGCCGCAGGTTTCCGCATGATGGTGCAGGATCGTGATGGCGCGGGCTTCCTCGCCTTGCGCAATGCGACCTATGGCATGATGGGCGCAGCCGCCCAGACGCCGGGGCTGATGCAGGTCTACTCCCTGTTCGAGACCTCGACGCCGCAGATCTATCTGGATATTGACCGCGCCAAGGCGCAGTTGCTCCAGATCAATACGGCGGATGTGTTTGCAGCCCTGCAAACCTTCATCGGCTCGACCTATGTGAACGACTTCAATATGTTCGGCCGCACCTTCCGGGTGCAGGCGCAGGCGGATGCCCCCTTCCGGCTTGACCCGAAGGATATTCTGGCCATCCGCGTGCGTTCCGCGACGGGTGAGACGGTGCCGTTGGGCTCCTTCTCCACCATTCGCGATATTTCCGGCCCCTATCGTGTGGCGCGTTACAATCTGTACCCCGCCGCCGAGCTGGATGGCTCGCCCGCTCCCGGTTATTCGCAGGGGCAGGCGATGAACATTATGGAGCAGCTTGCCGCGCAGGTGCTGCCGCAGGGCTTCGCCTATGAATGGACCGGGTTGGCCTATCAGCAGCAACAGGCAGGAAACACCGCTATTTTCGCCTTCGTGCTGGGTGTGGTGTTCGTGTTTCTGGTGCTGGCGGCGCAATATGAGAGCCTGACCTTGCCGCTGGCGGTCATTCTCATTGTGCCCATGTGTCTGGTGGCGGCCTTGCTGGGCGTGAACATGCGGGGAATGGACAACAACATTCTCACGCAGGTGGGCTTCATCGTGCTTATTGGTCTGGCCGCGAAGAACGCCATTCTCATCGTCGAGTTCGCCAAGCAGCTCGAGGATGAAGGGCATGGCACGCGGGAAGCCTCGGTGGAAGCGGCGCGTCTGCGTTTGCGCCCCATCATCATGACCTCCATGGCCTTCATTCTCGGCGTGGTGCCGCTGGTGTGGGCCACGGGCGCGGGTGCGGAGCTGCGTCAGGCGCTGGGTACGGCTGTGTTCGCGGGCATGATTGGCGTGACGCTGTTTGGTCTGGTGTTCACGCCTGTCTTCTATGTGTTCTGCCGTTGGCTGGGCAATCTGGGTGGGGGACGAAGGAAGCTTCCGCCACCGCCGCCGCAATATGCTCCCCCGGCTGAATGAACAGGAGCGGGCCAGCCAGGAATGGCCCGGTTCAAGAAAGAAGGCCCCGCCATTGTGCGGGGCCTTTTGTTTGTCTGGCCCCAATCTTCCCTTCCCGTTGCCATTGATATGAAAAGATTGGCCTCTGTTTTGGCTTTGTCACATGACTGACCTGTAGCTCATGTAGAGGCTGGTCCTGATTGCAGTGATGGCGAGTAGAGAAAAGCAGATAAGTCGGGTGTATTTCTGGGATTTTCTGGTTACGACATGCGGGTGTGTATAGTGTCCAGATCTCCCGGATCTGGAATAAAGACTCCATTTGACTTCATTTCTATCCATTGCGAATCGGTTGTTACTTTTTCGTGAGATGAGGGCGTTGTTCTGCCCTGTTCTCGCGGCTCTGGCTCTTTTCATTCATCACTGCATGTGCGTCACGCACTTGAAGAGGCGCTGTGAACCTGTTCCGCAGGGGCGCCGCGGAAGGTGCGGGCTTTGAAGACGATATGTCGAAATGCAACGATCCGGGGGGGGGAGACATGATGCGGGCCTGTATGCGCTTAGTGTTTGGAAGCAAGCCCATTCGCCATCTGGTCGGTCTGCTTGCCTTGCTGCCGCTTCTGGCCGCATGTGATGATGGGGAGAGGGGCCAGTTCTCCGGTTATGTTGAAGGAGATTTGCTCTTCATAGGCCCCATCGAGCCCGGCCGGGTGGTGGAGCCGGTCGTCGAAGAAGGGCAGACGGTGAAGGCCGGCGCGCGTCTGGCCCGGTTGGAGGCCGAAGCGCAGCAAGCGGCCATGCAGGGTGCGCAAGCGCGGGTGAAGCAGGCGCAGGCCCAGCTTGAAAATGCACAGGCGCCCTTGCAGCGTCCGCAAGAAATCGCCGTTCTTGAAGCTTCGGAGCGCCGTGCGATTGCCGCGCTGGGGTTATCCCGCATTGAGCTGGAGCGCCAGAAGGATCTGGTGCCCAGAGGGGCAGCCTCTCAGGCTATGCTGGACGCCGCCTTGCACCAGTATGAACAAAAACAGGCGGCGCTGGATGAAGTGCGCCAGCGCATCGCCGCCGCGCGTATCGCCTCGCGCGAGAAACAGATCGAGGCGGCGCGGGAAGCTGCGGCCGCTGCGGCTGCGGATCTGGATGTCGCGCGGGTGCGGCTGGGCTGGCGCACACTGACCGCGCCACAGGGTGGCACGATTCAGACCGTCTATTATCGTGAGGGTGAACTGGTGCCGGAAGGTCGCCCTGTTCTCTCGCTGTTGCCGCCGGGGCGTATTCGCGTGCGTTTCTTCGTGCCGGAAGAAACCTTGCCGCGCATTCAGCCCGGCATGGTGGTGAATGTGAGTTGCAATGGCTGCCCGCCGCTGACAGCAAAGGTGAGCTATATCGCGCAGACTGCGGAATATACTCCACCTGTCATCTACAGCCGGGAGGAGCGCGCCAAGCTGGTTTATCTGGTGGAGGCGCGGCCTGATGTGCCGGCCAATGCCCGGCCGGGCCAGCCCGTTACGGTCTCCCTTGCCGGAGGGGATGAGATATGAGGGGGGTGGCCCCACCCGCCCGTATCGCCCCGGATGTGGTGATTGATGTTGAGGGGCTTTCCAAAAGTTTCGGTGGTCACAAGGTGGTGGATGGTCTGTCCATGCGGGTGGAGCGGGGACAGATCTACGGCTTTCTCGGGCCCAACGGATCGGGCAAAACCACCACGATCCGCATGTTGTGCGGCCTGCTGACCCCGGATGCCGGCCATGGCACTTGCCTGGGCATGGATATTCGCACCGAGGCGCGGCGCATTCGCGCGCATGTGGGCTACATGACGCAGCGTTTCTCTCTTTATGAGGATCTGACTGTCGAGGAAAACCTGCACTTCGTCGCCCGGCTCTACGGGGTGCCGCAGCCGGAGAGGGTTGCGCAGGAGACGCTGGAAAAGCTGGGGCTGGGTGGGCGCGGCGGGCAACTGGCGGGTTCGCTCTCAGGCGGGTGGAAACAGCGCCTCGCCTTGTGTGCCTGCATTCTGCCAGGGCCGGATCTGCTTCTTCTTGATGAGCCTACCGCTGGGGTGGACCCGAAAGCGCGGCGTGAATTCTGGACGCAGATTCATGATCTGGCGGCTTCTGGGCTCACGGTTCTGGTCTCCACCCATTACATGGATGAAGCCGAGCGCTGCCATGAGATCGCCTATATCGCCTATGGCAAACTGCTGACACGCGGCACGGTGCAGGAGGTGATATCACGCTCCGGCCTTGTGACATGGACAGTGACGGCGCAGGGCATGGAAAGCCGCGTGGCGGGGCTGGCCCTTGCCCGTCTTACGCGCGAGCTGGAGCTTTGCGAAGGGGTGAATATGGTGGCGCCCTTCGGTACGGCTCTTCATGTTTGCGGGCATGATGAGGCGGCCCTTGAGGCAGCCATCGCCCCATATCGCCATGCACCGGGCCTGCTGTGGAAACGGGCGGCTTCATCGCTGGAGGATGTGTTCATCGACCTGATGAACCGGAGCCGGGACAATATGCAATGAGCCTGTCTCTGGTCTCTTCCTTCATGAACAGCCTGCGGCGCATCCGCGCCATGGTGATGAAGGAGTTCATCCAGTTGCGGCGGGACCGGGTGACTTTCGCCACCATGATCCTCACGCCGGTGTTGCAACTGGTGCTGTTCGGTTACGCCATCAACACCACGCCACGTCATTTGCCGACGGCTGTGCATGTGCATGAGAATACGGATGTCAGCCGGGCCATTCTGGCCGCCTTGCATAACACCGCTTTCTTTTCCTTCGTCCGGCAGGTGGACAGTTCCGCTGAGGCCGAGCATCTCATTCGGAGCGGCGAGGTGGTGTTCTTTGTGGAAATTCCGGCTGGTTTTGAACGCGCCTTGAGGCGGGGAGAAAAGCCGGCCTTGCTGGTGGCGGCAGATGCGACAGACCCTATCGGTTCAGCCCATGCCCTGGCTGCGCTGGCGGGCGTGACGCAAAGCGCACTGATGCGGGAGCGCTTCGTGAGCACCCGCGGGGAGGGCAGCGCCGATGCGCCGTTCGAGATTATCCAGCACCGGCGCTATAATCCGGCGGGCAATACGCAGATCAACATTGTGCCGGGCCTTCTGGGCACCATTCTCACAGTGACCATGCTTGTATTCACTGCGCTTTCCGTCACGCGGGAGCTTGAGCGCGGCACCATGGAGAGCCTCTTGTCCATGCCCATCCACCCGGTGGAAATCATGTTGGGCAAGGTTCTGCCCTATATCATGGTGGGGGTGTTGCAGGCCCTGCTTATTCTGGGGTGCGGCATGGCGCTGTTCTCGGTGCCGCTGGAGGGGAGCCCGCTGTTCCTGGCTGCCGTGACGTTGCTGTTCATTATTGTCAATCTGTGCATCGGTTACACCTTCTCCACCCTGGCGCGGAACCAGCTTCAGGCGGTGCAGATGTCCTTCACCTTCTTTTTGCCGAGCATCCTGCTCTCCGGCTTCATGTTTCCCTTTGCGGGCATGCCGGATTGGGCGCAAACCCTTGGGGAAGGGCTTCCATTGACCCATTATCTGCGTCTTGTGCGCGGGGTCATGTTGAAGGGAGCGGGTTTTGCCGATTTGCAGATGGATGTTCTCGCGCTGGTGGTGCTGATGCTGATGGCCATGGGCCTTGCAATGGCGCGCTATCGCCAGACACTGGATTGATCCATCCCTGCCTGTGATGAGCCTCAGCCCGGTTGCAGGGTGATGCGCGCGCCGGGTTGAAGGCGCGCCAGCAGGCGCAGCATATCCGCCCGGCGCAGGGCCACACAGCCTTCTGTTGCCGCAAAGCCCGGCCGGGCCAGATGGATGAAGACAGCCGAACCACGCCCCTGCATCGCCGGTCGGCTGTTGTGATCCAGCACCAGCACGAAATCATAAAGGGCATCCTCGCGCCACATCTTCTCATGGGATGCGGGGAAGGGCAGGCGAACGGGCCGGTTATAGAGCCGGTGGCCGGGCGCATCGCACCAGCCATCCTGCGGGTGCAGGGGAAAGCAGGGCAGGCGGGTGCGCGGGCGGGTGGCTCTGTCCGGCCGGTAAAGCAGCCTTTCAATGCGCCATGTGCCGGCCGGGCTGCGGCCATCGCCCTCGCGCTTATCCGGCCATATGCCGGCGCGGCCAATGGCGACCGGCAGGGTAAGAGCCCCGGCCCGCAGCAGACCCTGATGCGCCCGACCGGCCCGACGATGGACCATGAGATGTGAAAGACCCACAGCTTCTTCCCCGCAGCGGCGTATTATAATACCAAATTACGTGCCGTCACCTTCAGGATAATTTTTATGTCGTCTTATGCCATGCTGTAGTTGAACGATTCGCGTGTCCGCTCAGGGGGCAGGAGGGGTATTATGGCTAATGCGTGGAAGATTCTGGTGGTCGAGGATGACCCGGAACTACGCGATGCCCTGATCGAGCAGTTGGCGCTTCAGGAAGAGTTCGAGCCCATTCCGGCGGGAACCGGAGAAGCCGCGATTGCTGCGGCGCAAAATGGCGCTGCGGATCTCGTCATCATGGATATCGGCCTGCCGGATATGGACGGGCGGGATGCTGTGCGCCAGATCCGCGCCAATGGCTTCAAGGCACCCATCGTCATCCTGACGGCCCATGACAGTGACGCTGACACTATCATGGGGTTGGATGCGGGGGCGAATGACTATGTTGTGAAGCCCTTCCGCTTCTCGGTGTTGCTGGCGCGCCTGCGCGCGCAGATGCGCTCTCATGAAGCCAGTGAGGATGCGGTTTTCGCCATTGGCCCCTATTCCTTCCGCCCTGGCGCGAAGGTGCTGATGACCGAGCATGGCGCGAAAATCCGCCTGACGGAGAAGGAAACCGCCATTCTGCGCTTCCTTTACCGGGCCGGGCAAACGCCGGTGCCGCGTGAAACGCTGCTGCAAGAGGTGTGGGGCTACAATTCGGGTGTGACGACACACACGCTGGAAACGCACATCTACCGCCTGCGCCAGAAAATCGAGCCGGACCCGGCCAATCCCAGCCTCCTGGAAACGCAGGCGGGTGGCTACAGGCTGGTGCCGTGAGGCGCGCGGGTGGCGCATGAAGACAAATGAGATGAAACAGGAAGGCTGCTGAGCGTGGACGAGACCTTTGCGCTGTTGCGCGCTATTTCCACCTTCTCGGTGCTGGATGGGCTGGCTCTGGGGCAGTTGGCCTGCGGCGTGGAAGAGCTGCATGTTCCGGCCGGTACGGTGCTGTTTCAGGCGGGTGAGGCGGCCGATGGCGGCTATGTGGTGGCCTCTGGCGCCATTCTGCTACAGGATGGTGCGGGGCCGTCTGGCCCGTTTCTGCGCACTGTGGAGCCCGGCGCTCTGATTGGCGAAACGGCTCTGCTTCTGGAAACGAAGCGTCCTGCCACGGCGGTGGCGGCTGAAGAGACCCGCCTGTTTCATGTGCCGCGCGCCCTGTTCATCAAGGTGCTGGAAAGCGCGCCCCAGTCTGCGCAGAAGCTGCGGCGGGCCATGACCAGCCGGCTGGAAGAGACCATGGGTGCACTCGGTGACGTGCGTGCGGAACTGGAGCGTTCGCGCCCCATGCCCCGGTCATCGGCCCGTCGCCCCCTGCCGCGCCGGGGGTAAGCCGGAGCGGGGGTAAGCTGGAGCGGGGCTTGGGCCTTGCCATCCCATGAATGCTTCGCGGCGTGATCCTGTCAGCCGAAGGTCACGGCCACGGGCACATGGTCGGAGGGCTTTTCCCAGCCACGGGCATCTTTCAGCACCGTCATGGCGCGCGCCTGGGTGGCCAGCGCCGGGTTGGCCCACACATGGTCCAGCCGACGGCCGCGATCACTGGCGCGGAAATCGCGGGAGCGGTAACTCCACCAGGTGAAGAGCTTGTCCTGAGGGGGCACGAAACGGCGCATGGTATCCACCCAGCCGCCAGCATTTTGTGCGCCATTGAGCTTTTCCACCTCAATGGGCGTGTGGCTCACCACTTTCAGAAGCTGCTTGTGGCTCCACACATCAGCCTCCAGCGGGGCGATGTTCAGGTCTCCCACCAGAACTGCATAATGATCCTGTGCGGAAGCATCGGCCAACAGCGCGGGGCTTTGGGTCATGCGGTCGAGAAAGGCCAGCTTGTGGGCGAATTTGGGGTTGATCTCCACATCCGGCTCATCGCCTCCCGCGGGCACATAGAAATTGTGCACGGTCAGTGGCTTGTCCAGCCCGGCCTCGGTACCGAGCGTCACCGAGAGATGGCGCGCTTCGCCCTTTTCGCAGAAATCGCCCTTTTCCACCTGAGTGAACGGGTGGCGCGACAGGGTTGCCACCCCATGCCAGCCCTTCTGGCCATTCAGGGCGATATGGTCAAAGCCCATGCCTCGCAGCGCCTTGAGAGGAAACTTGTCATCCTGACACTTGGTTTCCTGCAAGCATAGAATATCCGGCTTCAGGGCGTCCACTGCAGCCTGAACGAGGTCTAGGCGGATGCGGACGGAATTGATGTTCCAGGTGCAGACGGTGAGAGACAAGGCAGGGCCGCGCTGTTGGGAAAAGGGAGCCTTTCGCTTACCCTGTGAGGCGGATGGGGGCAAGGGTGGAAGGCAAGGGTGGAAGGCAGAGGGCAGGCAAGAGGCCGCGCCGCTGGCCCTTATGCCTGTGAGGCCAATTGCTGGCTCACCCAATCCATGAAGATACGCACGCGCGGGGCAAGCTGCCGGCCCCGTGGATGCAGCAGAAAGACCGGGGTGGGAGAGGGCGGAAACTCGGCCAGAACCGGCTTCAGGCGGCCCTGTTCCAGTGCCTCAAGGGCATGATAGCGCGGAACCTGAACCAGCCCGAGGCCTTGTTCGGCCGCCGCCATATAGCTTTCTGCGGCCGTGACGGTCAGCCGGGTGGGCAGGCTGATGGTGCGGGTCTCACCGCGAACCATGAACTCCAGAGGCAGAACGCCCCCCGTCGCAGTGGAATGAAATCCAACCATTTCATGCCCATTGGTCAGATCATCGGGGTGCCGGGGTGTGCCATGGCAGGCCAGATAGAGGGGAGAGGCGAGGGTCGTCTCCTCCAGCATCGCCACACGGCGGGCGATCATGTCGCTGTCCGGCAGTGCGCCCACGCGCAGCACGCAATCCATGCCTTCCCGCACCGGGTCCACCCAGCGGTCTCCCTCGCTGAGGCGCAGGTCCATATTTGGATAGCGGGCCAGAAAGGCCGGGAGCCGGGGCAGAATGAAGAACCGGGCCAGAGAGCCCTGCATTTCCACGCGCACCATGCCCTTGGGTTGCGAGCCGGAGAAGGCATTCTCCGCCTCTTCCACATCGGCAAGAATGGCCAGGCAGCGCTGATAGTGCAGGTCGCCATCGGGGGTGGGGCGGACATGACGTGTCGTGCGTTGCAGCAGCTGCACCCCAAGGCGCGCCTCCAGCCGGCGCACGGCATCGGAGACCGTAGAGCGCGGCAGGCCGAGATTTTCCGCAGCACGGGTGAAACTGCGCAATTCCACCACATGGGTGAAGATGCGCATGGTCTCCAGTCGATCCATCATTCTGTTCGGATAGTTCGGATAATGATGGCGGAATTTGCCTCATTATCCGCATGTGGGGAAGGCCCATCTTCAGCTCTGCTTCAGACCGGGACAGGAGAAAGAGCATGGAGCGGAAGATGGATGCGCAGGTGGCCATCGTTACGGGTGGTGCGCGGGGCATAGGTGCCGCGATCGCCCGCAGGCTGGCGGCGGATGGCTTTCATCTCGTTATCAATTATGTCGGCTCCCGCCAAAAGGCCGAGACGCTGGCGGCGGAGCTGGGCGCCACCGGCCGCAAGGCCATGGCGGTGCGCGGGGATGTCAGCCGGGCCGAGCATGTGGCGGGGCTGTTCGATGCCGCAGAACAGGCATTCGGAGGGGTGGATGTGCTGGTGAACAATGCCGGCATTCTGCAACAGGCCCCGTTGCGGGATGCGAGCGATGACATGTTCGATGAGCATATCGCCACCAATCTGAAGGGGGTGTTCAACGGCATGCGCGAAGGCGCGCGGCGGGTGCGCGCGGGTGGGCGCATCATCAGCATGTCCAGCAGCCTTGTGGGGCTGTATCTGCCCAGTTACGGGGTCTATGCCGCTACCAAGGCGGGCGTGGAGGCCATGACACAGGTGCTGGCTCGGGAATTGCGTGGCCGGTCCATCAGCGTCAACGCCGTTGCACCCGGCCCTACCGCGACCGAACTGTTTCTGGATGGCAAGCCGGAGGAGGTTGTGGCTGGCCTGGCGCGCCAATCTCCACTGGAGCGGCTGGGAGAGCCGGAGGATATCGCAGCGGCGGTCGCCTTTCTGGCGGGGCCGGATGGCGCATGGGTCAATGGCCAGGTGCTGCGCGTGAATGGTGGCGTGATCTGAAAACGGGATGCGGGGCCTCCATGGCCCCGCATCAACCATATGCGGCCTGCCGGATCAGCGCAGGAAACGCTGGAAATTGATGACGAACAGGCGTGGGTCCGGATTGGTGTTGGGTTTGAACGCGGTGAGGATCACCTGAGTGTTGTAGCCCTGAGGATCGGTGACGATCCATTGTTTCAGCGCGCCCGATTTCGGGTCGAACATCAGCAGGAGACGATAAGTGCCCATCATCGGCACCTTCTGCTCCATCACGATGGTGACGTAGCGCTCATCCTGCACGATATCCACCACATGGGGATCGCGCAGCAGGTCCACATGCTTGGCCAGCAGGAAGCGCAGTGGGGTTTGGCTCAGGGGTGTGATGTCCTGCGTATTGAGGTTGCGATCACGTACCGCGACCGACTGGCCGTTGGAGATCAACTCCATCGGGCTCGGCGCATCATACTGAAAACGCACGCGGCCGGGCTTCTGCATGTAGAAATCACCGGTGCGGCGGGTGCCGTCCGGGTCCACCTGCGTGAAGGTGCCGGTCATGGACTGGACGGAGTTGTAATAATCATTGATGCGCTGGACCGTGGTGAGGGTGGCGCGGCCATCCTCTGTTGGTCCGCTGTCCTGCACGGGGGCGGAGGGGGCGGTGGCAGTCTGCGCGGGTGCGGGCGCGCCACTGCGGGCCAGCGGGTTCGGCGAGGGCAGGGGGGCGGCATATCCGGGGGCCTGCGCCTGTTCCGGCGCGGTGCCACCGCCCATGCCCAGAAAACCGGGAGAGAAGGCGTCGCCCTGCTGTGGCGGCGCATGACCGGGTATGGGCTGGACGGGGGCGGGCTGCCCCGCCGGCCCGCCCGGTTCCGGGTTGGCTTGCCAGTCCGGCTGGGCAGGTTGCTGGCTTTGCGGCTTGAAGATCTTGTCGAGCGTATTGGTGAGAAAATCCTGGGCCTGCACCTTGGGGCTGGCAGACAGCAGCAGGCTGCCTGCCAGAGTCAGGGCGAGAAACAGCCTGCCGTTCAGGGCGCGCCAGTCGCGCGGGCGGTGCGGCATCATCTTGGGCTCTCGGGCTCGGAGGCAGGACACGGTGGTGGGGCACTCGCTGGTGAGGGTCGCGGTGTTTCCTAAGGCAAGCCTATGGCGATCCTGTGATTGTGGTGCACCATATGGGGCAGGTGCACAGGAATGAAAAGGGGCGGATGCCACCCCTCTCATCTATTCAGCGGCTTCATCGGAGAGCAGGATTTCCCGCTTGCCGGCATGGTTTGGTGGGCTGATGACGCCTTCATCCTCCATGCGCTCCACCAGTGAGGCGGCACGATTATAGCCGATTTGCAGCCGGCGCTGGATATAGGATGTGGAACATTTGCGATCCCGCATCACAATGGCCAGAGCCTGATCGTAAAGATCCGAGCTGTCGGAGCCGAAGCTGCCCTTGTCGAAGGGGGCGCTGTCATCCTCGTTCTCATCCATGGCGGTGATGTCATCCAGATAGGCCGGGACACCCTGCATCTTCAGATGCGCCACCACATCCTCCACCTCTTCATCCGAGACAAAGGGGCCATGCACGCGGGTGGTGCGCCCGCCGCCGGCCATATAAAGCATGTCGCCCTGGCCCAGAAGCTGTTCTGCACCCTGTTCACCCAGAATGGTGCGGCTGTCGATCTTGCTGGAAACCTGGAACGAGATGCGGGTGGGGAAATTGGCCTTGATGGTGCCCGTCACCACATCCACCGAGGGGCGCTGGGTCGCCATGATGAGATGGATGCCGGCCGCACGCGCCATCTGCGCCAGACGCTGGATGGCAGCCTCGATTTCCTTTCCGGCCACCATCATCAGGTCGGCCATTTCATCCACCACGATGACAATATAGGGCAGGGCGGTGAGGTTCATTTCCTCCCGCTCGTAAATGGCTTCCCCGGTTTCATGGTCAAAGCCGGTCTGCACCGTGCGTGACATGGTTTCGCCGCGCTCGGCGGCATCGCGTACTCGGGCATTGAAGCCGTCAATGTTGCGCACGCCGAGCTTGGACATCTTCTTGTAGCGGTCTTCCATCTCCCGCACCGCCCATTTCAGCGCCACCACGGCCTTTTTCGGGTCGGTGACAACGGGGGTGAGAAGGTGCGGAATGCCGTTATAGACGGAGAGTTCCAGCATCTTCGGGTCCACCATGATGAAGCGGCATTCTTCCGGCTTCATGCGGTAGAGCAGGGAGAGGATCATGGTGTTGATGGCCACCGATTTGCCGGAGCCGGTAGTGCCGGCCACCAGCAGATGCGGCATGCGGGCCAGATCGACGATCTTGGGCTCGCCATCAATGGTCTTGCCCAGAGTGATGGCGAGCTTCTGCCCGGAATCTGTGAAATCCCGCGTGGCCAGAAGGTCGCGCAGCAACACCTTGTCGCGCTTCGGGTTGGGTAGTTCAATGCCGATGACATTGCGCCCCGGCACCACCGCCACGCGGGCGGAAATCGCGCTCATGGAGCGGGCGATATCATCCGCCAGGCCGATGACACGGCTGGATTTGATGCCCGGCGCGGGCTCCAGCTCATAAAGGGTCACGACAGGGCCGGGATGCACTTCACCAATCTCGCCACGCACGCCGAAATCCTCCAGCGTGCTGTGCAGCAGTTCGGCGGATTCCCGGAGGGCTTCGGGGCTCAGGGCCGGGGCACTCTTGGCCGGTGGAGGGGTCAGCAGATCCAGGCTGGGGAAGCGGTAGCGGCCAGACATGCGTGCGCCTGTGCGGCCGGCCTTGCGGCGGCGCAGGGGGCCATCCTCCCGGTCTTCATCTGCCGGGGTGTCGCCGGTCAGAGCCTCATCATCACTGAAGGCGAGAGCGGCCGCCTCCACAGGGCTGGGGCGCGCCCCGCCAAGATTGGGCTCGACACGGCCGGATGATGCACGCTCCGTTCTGTCCTGGCGGGCGCTGGCTGCGCCCTTGTTCTGCCCCTTGCGCCGGCGGCCATGCAGCAGGCCCGCGCCTGTCAGCCGGGCTTTGAGCATCAGGAGCGTATGGGTGAGCGCCCCCAGGGAGACAGCGGTATTGTCATCCTCTTCATCCTCATCGGCGTCGTCTTCATCCCATTCGGTGCTGGAAGCGCTGAGGGGTTTGCGACGACCGCCGGCCATGGCCAGAAACAGGCCCGTCGCACCAATGACGCCGCCGACAATGCCGGTGACCAGACGTTCGATGAAGTTGGGTGTGTCTGCGGAGAATATGGCGGCCAGCCGCAGGAACATATCGCCAATCGCCCCGCCAAGGCCGGTGGGGGTGGGCCAGGTGCCCAGATGCGGTAATGCGCCCAGAAAGGCGCAGGCCCCCAGCAGGCCGGCCCCCCATGCGGTCAGGCGCAGCCTTTCATGGGCGAAGGGCCGGTGAGTCACCAGTCGCCAGCCCCAATAGAGCAGTGGCAGCACCAAAGCGAGCGAGGCCAGCCCGAAAAGCTGCATCAGCAGATCCGCCAGAATGGCGCCGGGCCGGCCCAGAAGATTATGGACCTGCGAATCCGTGGCATTGGAAAAACTGGGATCGGAGGCCGACCATGTCGCCAGCGCGGCCAGCATCAGCAGGCCGGCTGCTATCATGGCGAGACCGGCAATCTGCCGGCTGCGCCGCCGCACCGCCTGGCGCACCCCTTCGGGGATGAAGTCAAAACGCGAGCGCTGCGGTTGCAGGTGCGAATGCATCACGGCGTCCACGGGCATGCGGCGTGCCATGGGCGGCTCTCCTTCAGTCCAGTGCCGCGACGAGGCGGTTCAGCACCTCTTCGCTGGTGGGAAGATCATGCACCAGAGCCACGCGCAGCCAGTTCTGGCAGGGGTTGGCGCCGGTCAGGTCCTGCCGGGCGAGATAGCCCCCCGGCACGGTCCGCAGGCCCTGCTCGCGCCACAGCTTCAGTGCTGCGGCCTCGCCGCCTGTGCATTCGGCTGTGGCCAGATGCGACACATCCAGCCACAGGAAGAAACCGCCGCCAGGGCGCTCATAACCGAAGCGCCCTTCAAGGATGCGGTCGGCCAGATCGAACTTTGCGCGATACAGGGCGCGCGAATGCTCCACATGGGCCTCATCATCCAGTGCGGCTGCGGCCACGGCTTGCAGGGGCTCCGGCACCTGCGGGGCGGCTACCCAGCGGAAGGCGAGAAAAGCCTTCAGAAATTCTGGATCACCCGCGCAGAATCCGGCGCGCAGCCCCGGCAGGGAGGAGCGCTTGGAGAGGGAGTTGAAGGCGATGGCGCGGGCATAATCCGGCCCCGCCACTTCGAGAATGCCGGTAGGGGCCTCTTCACCCAGATAGATTTCCGAATAGCATTCATCGGAAAACAGATAGGCATCGTGCTGGCGGACCAGCTCCAGCAGTCGGCTGAGATAGGCGCGAGAGGCCACGGCTCCCTGGGGATTGGCCGGTGAGGCGAGATAGATCGCCACCGTACGCTCCAGCAATTCGGGTGTCAGGGCGTCAAGGTCCGGCAGCCAGCCGCTGCCACGGGTGGTGGGCAGCACCATGGCTTCGCAGCCGGCAGCTTCGGCACCCGCAGCATAGGCGGCATAGAAGGGATTGGGCAGCAGCATGACCGGCCGCGCCTTGTGCGATAGCAGGCGGCGGGCGACCAGCGCGGCCGAGAACAGACCTTCGCGCGAGCCATTGAGCGCCAGCACCTCGCTTTCGGGATCGACCGGGCGGGGCAGGTTGAAACGGCGTTGCAGCCAGCGTGCGACCGCGCCCCGAAAAGTGGGGGTGCCTTCCGCACGAGGGTAGCGACTGAAGCTGGCGATATTCTCCGCCAGAACTGCGCCTGCGAAACCCGGCATGGCATGTTGCGGCTCGCCCACGGCGGCGCTGAGCGGCGCGCGGCCGGGCTCATTCCCCGCCAGCAGGGCGGAGAGGCGGACGAAGGGGGAACGGCGCTCATCATCACGCGCCGGTGCAGTAGGGGATGCGGACAAGAGACACAGCCTTGACTGAACGATTGGCGTGAATTGTGCCGTGACGTCGGTTAAGGTGTGGCTAACTCAACTTGCAAAAGTGGTGAGCGGGGTCGCTTTTCTGTCGTGCGTTTCGGTGCGGTTCCGTGCGCTTGGCTTTCAGCTCTTTTCCAGCAGCTCGCGGGCGTGGCGGGCATCTTCGCGGATCTGGGCAACGAGGGCATCCACTCCGTCAAACTTCAGTTCCGGTCGCAGCCAGGCGATGAAATCCACATGCAGGGTCTGGCCGTACAGATCGCCGGAGAAATCGAAGATATTCACCTCGAGCAGGGCAGCGCCATTATCGAAGGTGGGGCGACGGCCATAATTGGCCACGCCATTAAACTGCCCCTGCGCGGTGGTGACGTGCACCGCATAAATGCCGAAGGCCAGCTCCAGCCCGTTTTCCAGAGAAAGATTGGCGGTGGGAAAGCCGATGGTGCGCCCGCGTTTTTCGCCATGGCGCACCTCGGCGCTTACGCTGAAGGGGCGGCCCAGCATATGGGTGGCATGGCCGACCTGCCCGGAGGCCAGCGCCCGGCGAATAGCGCTGGAGGAGATGGGATCACCCTCATCCCGCAATGCTTCCACCACTTTCACTTCGAAGCCATAGCGTTGGCCAGCCTCTTGCAAAAAGGCGGGTGAACCGGCGCGGGCCTTGCCGAAGTGAAAATCAAACCCCACAGCAATGCCGCGGATCTGATAGCGCGCCACCAGAATATCGCGCACGAAATCCTCGGCTTCCATGGTGGCCAGCGCCTTGTCAAAGGGCAGTACGATGGCCCCGGCAAGGCCCGCCTCGCGGATGCGATGCAGCTTTTCGGCCTCCGGCGTGAGGCGGAAAGGGGCGGTTTCGGGGCTGAAAAAACTGCGGGGGTGCGGTTCGAACGTCAGGGCCAGAGCCTTGGCACCAACCGCATTGGCCATGGATTTCGCGGCCTCGAATACCGCCTGGTGCCCCCGATGGACCCCGTCGAAATTGCCAATGGCCAGCACCGGATGGGCCAGCTCTGCCGGCAGGGGAGCAGGCCCGTACAGTTCCTGAAAGGCGGGGGCGGGTGAAGGCATCATCGCGGTATGATCCGGCAGTGATCTGCTTGAGCGCGATCCGCCCCGGACACTCAGCCCCGGAGGATCGCCCTCTCAACGAGGGTTGAAGAGAGCGTGTTCTGCGCCCGGTTTGCACGGCGGCGGGGCCATGCAGGCTGGTACAGCTACGCTCCGAAGGCCAGGAATGGCCGGATGAATGTGGAATGGGTGGTGGCTTCCACACAATGCGCAGCGCGACCGCCCATTTCACATGTCAGACGCTCTATGCGCGCCCTTTCCCGTATGCGTCAAGCCGGAGAGGGGGCGCATTGGAAGCAGGCCCATTACCAGGAGAGGCGCGTCATCACACCGCGAGGCTGGGGCTGGCCCTGGAAAAGATGGGACAGGGCCTGAAGATCCGGCGCAGCGCCATCTTCCGCATTCAGTTCTGCCGCATGGATGCCGCCGGCAATAAACAGGCTGTCGAGCCCGGCTCGGGATGCGCCGGTAATATCAGTACGCAGGGCATCGCCAATGCCCAGAACGCGAGTGCGCTCCACCGGGCGACCGCGCAATTCTTCGGCCTTCTTCATGGCGATTTCATAGATGGGCGCATGGGGTTTGCCGCAATAGACTGCTTGCCCGCCCAAGGCATCATAAGCCTCGGCGATGGCGCCGGCGCAATAGATGAGCTGCGCTCCCCGCTCCACCACAATATCCGGGTTGGCGCAGATGAAGGGCATGTTGCGCAGCCTCATCTGTTGCAGCATGGGCTGATAATCATCCGCCGTTTCGCAGGTGTCATCGAACAGGCCGGTGCAGACCACGGTTTGTGCGGCTTCAAGCGGGGCGAGAGTGAGATCCAGCCCCTCATACAGGCCCAGATCCCGGTCTGGCCCCAGATGGTACACTTGCGCGCCGGGCTGCGCCGCCAGCAGCAAATGGGTGACATCGCCGGATGTCACGATGGTATCATAAGCTGTGCGCGAGGCACCGAGCTGGTCCAGTATGGTAGCGACATGGCGGCTGGGCCGCGGGGCATTGGAGACCAGAATGACATGGCCACCAGCCGCGCGCACTTTTTCCAGTGCATCACAGGCGGCGGCGAAGGCCGCAAGGCCATTGTGCACCACACCCCACACATCGCAGAGGATCACATCATAATCTTCCGCGAAGGCCGACAGACCGGAAATGACGGGAGGAGCCTCGGGGCGGGCGGGTGCGCCGCTGCCATCAGCCATGTCTTTGCTCTCCTAGAAGGTGCGGTGTTGCACACAGGGGCTTGTCTCTGGGCTTCATGTCTCATGCGCGGCAGGCAAGCTCAAGCCCGAAAACCGGGCGCAGGCTCTGGGGGCGGAGCAGGCGTCTGGCTCGCCTCATGGGCAGAAAGGGTTGTGCACAGGAGAGGGCGATAGCAGCCGGGCGGCGCGCATTTTTCTTGCTGGCAGGGGGGCAGCTTGGCTATGGTGCCCCCAGATGCGGGTGTAGTTCAATGGTAGAACGGCAGCTTCCCAAGCTGCATACGAGGGTTCGATTCCCTTCACCCGCTCCAATTCGCGAACGATGCGAATAGCTTGTGTTCGTGATTGAACGACGCATACCCACATTTCCGTTGCTGTTTGTTCCGACGAACTGGCCCAGCTCCGCCGCGTTCCGTCTCTTTCCAAGACGGTCAGACACATAGTGAACTGTGGTTGAAGCCTGAGAATGGCCAATTGCTGAACGCATGTCGTTCAGTTCTGCACCCGCATCATCAGCTTCAGCTATTCAGCCAGCCCGTGCACCCATATTCCAGAGATTGTGCGGAATGCCAGCTGGCCAGGCTGTGATTCGCCCTGCGCGCCCCACCAAATGCCCTGAAAGCCGGCAGCAGTTCACCACACGTTCTGATGCAAAAAGACCCCGGCGCGGATAGCGCCGGGGTCCATATTGTCTGGTCTTGTGACCCGCGAGGATCAGACGAAGACGAAGTTGCCTTCAGAGAGCGAACCCGAACCGTCAGCCGCGCCGAGCAGGGCGATCTCGTGATCGGCGTCATTGAACAGGTTCTGGCCGTTGCCATCACCTGCGCCGAAGTCCGCGCCTTCGTTCATCAGGAGAACCTGATAGTCGGAACCATTGGCGTCGACCACGAAGGTACCTTCGCCGCCATCCGCATAGGTGCCCTGACGGAGGATCACATTACCCGCTGCACCGATAGTGCCGCTAACCTGCTGCCAATTCGCACCATTATACAGGTAAATGGTGGAATCGTTCGGTGCATCAACGTCGAACACGAGAACATCGTTGCCGTTGCCGAAGTCGGTGATGATGTCGTTAGACACTTCAGCACCCACCGAAGACTTGCCGGTTTCGCTGTTCAGGCCGGTGAAGTCTTCGCCCAGACGGAAGACGAAGGCGTCATCGCCCGTGCCACCCATCATGGTGTCCTGACCGCCAGCAGCCTGACCGCCACCGATGATGATGTCGTTGCCAGCGCCACCATCAATGGTGTCGTTGCCGAACGAAACACCTTCAGGCAGTTCAGCCAGTTCAGCACCGGTGTTGTCACCGAAGATGATATCGTCACCAGCGTCACCGATGAGGGCGTCATTGCCGGCATTACCGATGAGCAGATCGCTGAGCGAGGCACCCGTCAGGCTGTCGTCGGAGTTGGTGCCGACCACATAGTTCGCGTCCTGAGAGCCGAGAACGGTGAAGCCGGAGGAGGCATCTTCCGTGGTCAGCACGGCAAAGCCGTAGTCGCGACCGGTGTCAACACCAAGCTCGCCGGCGACATCGGCACCGAGATAAGCCGCGAAGCCATCCGTCGTCACCGTGCCGGCGTCACCGCCAGCCAGACCGGAAGCGTCGAGGGTCTTCACCACTTCGTCTTCGAAGAAGAAGCCGTTCACGGAACCCGTGCCGCTGACATTGAGGGTGCCAGTGGAAGGAGCTTCCAGATCAAGGCCAACCAGGCTGAGGAACTCATGTACGGTGGAGAGCGAACCCTGACCATCCGGCTGGAAGGCAAATTCGAAGACACCACCCACAACTTCACCGGCAGTGGTGATGTTCATGGCGCCAACAGAGCCAGCCTGCAGCCAGTTATGGCCGGCGGTGGCGGTCTCGGTACCAAGCACGTTAGCATGACTATTCATGACTAGCTGCAGATCATTCCCAGCGCCGAGCAGCCCGATGCGGGTTTCCGCGCCACCAACAACGTCAATGCGGGAGATATCAGCCGCATTGTTGCCGGCGCCATCAGTCTCGTCCGCGTCGATACCGAAGGAGGCGATATTGGCGTAGTCGGCAGCCTGGATGGAAACCGTCTCGAGATCGTTAGCTTCACCACCGCGGCGATTGCCGATCAGGCCGAGCAGGATGTCGCCGTTGGAAGCCGCAGACACGTTCAGGGTCTGAAGGCTGTTGGCGTTGGCAAGGGCATCCACGAATACGTCACCCACGGTGAGGTCACCGGAGTTTTCGGTCGCGATGGTGAGAGTGCGGATGGCGTCGCCATCTTCGATCGCGGTGTCGCGGAAGGAACCGTCACCGTTGACCACGGCATCACCCACAGACTGGTTCACGATGGAAACGGTCTGGGTGGTGTCTTCGTCAACCTGGATGCTGGAGTTCAGGATGGAGGCACCCTGGAACTGCACGGCCAGAGAGGTGGCCTCGAGCACGCGCACGCTGGAGCCGTTACCGACATTGCCGATATTGGCGGAGACGTTGAGCGTCAGGTCAGCGCGCTTCTCACCATCATAGTCAACTTCAAGACCCTGAGCGAGCGGGCCATTGACGTTGACGGTCTT
>NZ_JBQWAS010000013.1:0-61904 GCF_052492075.1 Haloleucobacter albus | reverse complement strand
AATACCCTCATGCGTCACCGCCACACCAAGGCGCGCCGCGCGGGCCAGGCCATCCGACTTCGGATCAATGCCAACCATCGCACCCATCGCAAGATGCGATGCATTGCGCATGATCTTGATCATCAGGTCCGTCCCGATATTCCCAGAACCAATGATCGCGCACAGGAGTTTCTTCATCACGCGTCTTCCTTCGCAAATGCGGCGCGCACGGAGCCCAGCCCCTCGATGCGGGCTTCATAGACACTGCCCCACTGCACCGTCGCCATGGGGCCAAGAGCGCCGGAAAGCACGGTATCACCAGCCTTCAGCGGTCGGCCGACGCGGGCCATGGTCCGGGCCAGCCACAGCACGGCCGAGAGCGGGTCTCCCAGGCAGGCTGCACCCGCCCCGACGGAAACCGGCTCGCCGGCACTTTCCATCACCATGCCGGCGGTCCGCAGTTCCAGATGTTCCAGTTTTTTCGGCGTGGAGCCGAGCACATAAAGACCGGAGGAGGCATTGTCGGCGATGGTGTCGAGAATGCCGATCTTCCAGTCGGCGATGCGTGAATCCACAATCTCGATTGCGGGCAGGGCGAAGGCGACAGCGCGCAGCACATCGGCGATGGTGAGGCGTTCCTCGTCGAGATCACGCTCCATCACGAAGGCGATTTCCGCTTCCACCTTGGGTTGGAGCAGGCGGCCTTTCGCCACCTCCCAGCCATCCAGAACGGCCATATCATCGAACAGCATGCCATAATCAGGCTGATCGACGCCCAGTTGGGCTTGCACGGCGCGTGAGGTGAGGCCGATCTTGCGGCCCACCAGACGCCGGCCATCCTCAAGGGCGCGCATTGTGTTCACATCCTGCGCGGCATAGGCCAGATCCAGCGCCCCTTCGGGCAGAAGATCGCGCACAGGGGCGCAGGCGATGCCTGTGCGCCGGGCTTCGGCCAGCCGTTCTGCGACTGTATTGATCGCCTGTTCGCTCACCGCTCTACCTCCCTCAAAGCTTGATGCAGACATTGGACAGCTCGGTATAGAATTCGAGCGAATGGACACCGCCTTCGCGGCCGATGCCGGATTGCTTGGAGCCGCCAAAGGCCGTGCGCAGATCCCGCAGGAACCAGCTGTTCACCCAGCAGATGCCCACATCCAGCTTGCCGGCCACGCGATGGGCGCGCGCCAGATTCTCCGTCCACACCGCAGCGGCGAGGCCATAGCGGGTGGAATTGGCGAGGCGGATGGCCTCCTCCTCCGTATCGAACGGGCGGATATGGCAGCAGGGGCCGAAGATTTCCTCGTTCACCACGCGGGCATCATCACCAAGGCCGGTCCAGATGGTGGGCTCGACCCATGCGCCCTGGGCCAGATCGCCCGGCATGTCCGGCACACCGCCGCCGGTGACAACCGTCGCGCCCTCATCCACCGCCGCCTTGTAATAGGAGAGCACCTTTTCACGATGCTCCATGCTCACCAGCGGGCCCATGGTGGTGGAAGGCTCTTCCGGGCGGCCCAGACGCAGCCCTTCCACGCCGGCCTTCAACCGGGCGACGAAAGCCTCGAAGATGGGCCGTTCCACATAGATGCGCTCTGTGCCGAGGCAGACCTGTCCGCAATTGGCGAAGGCCGAGCGCAGCGTACCTTCAACAGCCTTGTCGAGATCACAATCGGCAAAGACCAGAGCCGGGTTCTTGCCGCCCAGCTCGAAGGAGACCTGACGCAGCCCCACGGCGGCCTGCTTCATGATGGCTTCGCCGGTGCGGGTTTCCCCGGTGAAAGTGATGCCGTTGACCAGCGGATGCTGGGTGAGAAATTCGCCGGCGGAATTCGGGCCGAAGCCATGCACCACATTATAGACGCCCTTGGGCACGCCCACCTTGTTCATCACTTCACCCAGGAGGGTGGCGGTGAGGGGTGTTTCCTCCGAAGGCTTGACAACAACCGTGTTGCCGCAGGCCAGGGCCGGGCCCACCTTCCATGTCATCAGCAGCAGCGGCAGGTTCCAGGGGGAGATGACGGCGATGACGCCCTTGGGCCGGCGCAGGCCGTAATTGAGCGCATTGGCGCCATCCGGCGTGTCGAGAATGAAGGTCTCGGTCGAGATGTTCTTCACCGTTTCGGCGAACATCTTGAAGTTGGCGGCCCCGCGCGGAATGTCGATATGGGAGGCCGTGCCATAGGGCTTGCCGGTATCGAGGCATTCTGCGGCGAGAAAATCATCGAAGCGATTGGTGATCTCATTTGCCACGGCGGCCAGCATGTCGGTGCGCTGGGCCACGGTGAGTTCGCCCCACGGACCATCCAGCGCCGCACGGGCTGCGGTAACAGCGGCATCCACCTCGGCCTTGCCGGCTTCCGGCACATGGCCGATCACGCTGTTGTCCAGCGGGCAGTGGTTCTCCCAGCTCTTGCCGGTGGCTCCCTGCGTGAAGGCGCCATCGATGAAGTGCGCGGCATCGCGGCGGGCGCTCTCAATGCTCGGGCGCGCAGTGTGAGTGGACATGTGGTTTCTCCTCAATCCTGTGGGCCCTGTCTGTCGCGTGTCCCCTGCCCGGTTGCGGGCAGGGAGGCTGATGCAGGGTGTCGTGTTGGTCCGGTGCCGGTGGGGGTGCTCAGCTGGATGTTGCGAGCCCGGATGTTGCGAGCCCCAGAGCGGCAAGGCCGGCCTGCGCACAGGCCCGGTCATCGTCTTCCGATCCGCCGGACACGCCGATGCCGCCAATCACCTCGCCATTTTCGACAATGGGAAACCCGCCCCCGAACAGCGCCACGCCGGGCCTCAGGGCAATGCCCTGATGCAGGGTGGAGCCGGCCCCGAGGCCGTCATCCAGCGCATCTGTGGAGACACCAAACACGGCGGCTGTATGGGCCTTGTCCTGTGCAATGGTGGTGGATGCCTTGAAGGCGCCATCACCGCGCAGCAGGGCGATCAGGTCTCCGCTGGCGTCCACCACGGCGGCGACCACGGGCACCTTGCGGGCCTCAGGGCCATGGGCCACGGCGGCATTCACGGCGGCGCGGGCGGCCTCTGCGCAAATGGTTCTGCGGGGGCGGGAAATAGCCATTGTGCGCCTCGTCAGGTCACGACCGAGAGGAAGGCTTCGTTGAGCTTGCGCTCATAATAGAAAATGGCCTTGCCGATCTGGTCACCTTCCCAGCGTCGGGTGGGGTTATCGGGATAGTAGGTGTAGCCCCCGGCGAAGACCTCGTTGCGATTGCCGGAGGGGTCAAAGAAATAGATGGTCTGGCCGCGTGTAATGCCGTGGCGGGTGGGGCCGACATCAATCGGAATATCGTAGCGGGTCAGAATATCTGCCGCATTGCCCACCGCCTGCCAGTTCTCCAGCTCGAAGGAGACATGGTGCAGCTTGTTCGGCTCGGGGAAGAAGACGAAGGCGATATCATGGGCCTTCATGCCGCAGGTGAGCCAGATGCCCAGAATGCCGTCCGGCGTTTCCACTTTTTCGGCCAGGCTGAAATCGAGCACCGTGGTGAAAAAATCCAGCACGTCTGCGATATTGGGGCCGTAGAACAGTGCATGGTCAAAGCGGCGGGCGGCCATGCCGTGGGGCTCCAGCTCCCACACATCCGGGTTCACGATGCGGGGCTGCGGCTCGGAGGCGTCCGCATGGGCGTAAAGCTCGATGCGATGGCCGGACTGGACCGTGAAGCCGATGCGGCGGCCAATACCCGGCTGTTCGCCGGCGGGGATATGATCCACCTCGAAGCCATAATCGCGGACCCGCTTTTCAAACTGGTCGAGATCGGCATCTTCATAGACCTTGAAGGCCATGGCGTCATAACCGGCGCTCTCGGCCGGGCGCAGCACGATGGAGTGGTGGTCGAACTCATCGGCGGATTTCAGATAGACGCGTCCATCCGGGCCTTCCATCACCTTGTGAAGGCCAACACGCTGAGTGTAATGCGCCACGGATGCGTCCATATCCATGGTGCAAAGCTGGATGAAGCCGGGGCGAAGCACGCCGCGAAGAGCCATTTCATATCCTCCCAGAAAAACGCATGCGCCTGGCCGGCTTATGACGCCGGTCCAGACAGGGGTCTTGGCTGGCCCTCTGCCGTAAGGGCAGGGGCTTTCATTATCCGGCTCCGGGTTTGATGGGCTTTGCCATGACCGGGGCGGAAAGTGTGATGTTTGGAAATATGCGGACCCGCACGGCCGGAATGCACAGCTGGCGGGCGCAGGCGGCCCTATGCCGCGGAAAGACGGATCTGTCTCATGCTCATCCTCCCGGTGGCGCTATTTGCGCGGGCGGGCCCTTGAGGGCCTGTCTCTTGTTGGGGAAAAATCTATGGCATAATAAATCGACGGTCAAACAAAATGTCGATATTTTTGAAATGTTCGTACAAACTGACCGTGCAGCGTGGGAGAGGGGCCGCAATACCGGTATCAAGATCAACAGGCGGCGTTTTTTCCGCTATGAGAATGTGTTCCGTTATGGAGCGCCGGAGCAGGTGCGGCGGCAGAGGGTATTTGATGGAAACCGCAGGCGACAGGCAGGCAGGCCAAAAGCAGGCAAGTGAAACGCTGGCAGGTGACCATCTGGATGGCGATGGCCAGAAGGGTGCTGATCTTGCGCGGGCGCCGCGCAGAATGGCGGATCTGGGTGGCGAGAGCCTTTCCGGCAGCAAGACCCTTGTAGAAGGGGCCTATGAAACCCTGCGCCGGGAAATTCTGGATGGGGTCTTCGCCCCCGGCACCAAGCTGCGGATGGAAGAGCTGCGCAGTCGCTATAATGTTTCTGGCTCCACCGTGCGAGAGGCGCTGACCCGCCTGCTGGGTGAGGCGCTGGTGACATCCGAAGGCCAGCGCGGGTTTCGGGTTGCTCCGGCCTCGCTGGAGGATTTCGAGGATCTCACCCGCGTGCGCGTTCTGGTGGAGACGGAAGCGCTGCGTCAGGCCATTGCCCATGGGGATGAAGCCTGGGAAAGCCAGATTGTGGCCAGCTTCTATCGTCTCTCCAAGGTGGAAGAGCGCCTGATGGAAGACCGCAAGGGCGCAATCAATGATTATGAGGCGCGCAATCGTGATTTTCATAGCGCCTTGATTGCGGCCTGTCCCTCGCGTTGGCTGCATCACATTATCGGGCTGCTGTTCCAGCAATCGGAGCGTTACCGGCGCATGGCGCTTTCCAGCCCGCCAGTGCCGCGTGATCTGCACGCCGAACATCAGGCCATTTTCGATGCCACGCTGGCGCGCGATGCAGACCGTGCAAGCCGCCTTCTGGCCGAGCATATCGAGCGCACGCTGACAGCCTTGCGCAGCTCGCTGGAAGAGTTTGACAAGACCCCTGTCGCCAGCGGCGGGAAGACCGTAAGGGCGTCGGTGCAGGCGCAGATGGCACCACGGAATGATGCGCCGGGGAAGGCTGCCGGCCGCAAGCGCGGTGTGATACGCGAACCGCGCTGTGCTGTTCCGGTGGCGGACAAGCAGAAATAGGCTTCGGGGAAGCGGGGGTAAATCCCCCGCGCGCCCTTTGGGACGGCTCAGGCGGCCAGCGTATTCTTGAAGATCTGCCCGCCCTTCATGATGAGCTTCATGTTGTGTTCCGGATCTTCGATCAGGTTGATATTTTCCAGCGGGTCACCATCCACCACGAGAAGATCAGCCCATGCGCCCCGGCGGATAACGCCGAGATCCCCAGGATAGGGATTTCGCGGGCCGGAAAGCTTCAGCAGTTCGCCGCCATGGCTGGTGGCCATGCGCAGGGTTTCGGCGGCGCCGAACCATGGGGCGATCTTGGCCAGTTGGCGGCCTTGCCCGCGGGTGCCGGCGGGATTGAACAATATATCCGTGCCCCAGGCCATCTTCGCCTTGAACTTCTGCCCCCACTCGAAGCATCGTACCGTGCCTTCGGCGATCTGCTTTTGCTGAAGCTGCTGCTCGGGCAGGCTTTTCGGGTTGGCGTCCAGATCGGCCAGAAAAGGCTGAATGCTCCACCAGATTCCTTCGCCGGCAATACGCCGGGCGGTTTCCTCATCGGCCAGCTGGCCGTGCTCGATACATTTCACGCCATGGTCGATGGCCCGGTTGATGCCGCCGGACATATAGACATGGGCGCATACATAGGTGCCCCAATCCGCCGCCGCCTGCACTGCGGCCCGGATTTCAGCCGGTGTGAACTGGATGGAATCGAGCGGATCATGCAGTGAGGAGACGCCGCCTCCCAGCATGACCTTGATCTGGCTGGCCCCCAGTAGCAGTTGCTCGCGGGTGGCGCGCAGGGCCTGGTCTGCCCCGTCCGCAATGGAGGCGATACCGGCGCGTTCCGAAACACTGAGCCCCATTTCAAGGGAGTGGGGCAGTTCGTTGCGGCTGCGGAAATCGCCATGCCCCCCAGTCTGGGTAATCATGGCCCCGGAGGGGAAGATGCGCGGGCCGGGCAGGCGCTTTTCATCAATGGCCCGTTTCAGCGCAAAGGCAGGCCCGCCCACATCGCGCACCGTGGTGAAGCCGCGCATCAGCGTTTTGTGTGCTTCTTCCGCCGCGACGAGATGGAGGAAGGGGATGTCCGCCGTCATGGCCACGGCCTGCGGCACGGCGGCCAGCAAGGCATGCCAGTGCGAATCAATCAGGCCGGGCATGATGGTGCGCCCGCCGCAATCAATCACCTCCACATGCTGAAGGCTGTCTGCGGCCCTTTCGCCCGCTGCGGGCAGGGCGGCGATGCGATCCTGTTCCACCAGCACATCGTGCCCCTCAATGAGCCGGCCTTCCACACCATCAAAGATGCGGGCATTGGCCAGCAGCAGGCGACCGGAAGGGCTGGCCTGGGCTGGCTTCGGCAGGCCGGAGAGCAGGGGCAGGGCCAGCCCAGCGGCCAGCCCGCCCAGTACGGAGCGGCGGGAGAGCGCGCCATTCAGCCGGGCATAGATGGCCATGACCTCGGGCGTATGGCAGGCGCAGCCCATGCCGTGGGTGGAGCCTTCCGCTCCGGCATCAGCCACGACGCCTTCTCCTGCACCGGAACGGTTGAGCAGGGTGCGATATTTGTTCCGGGGTGGCAGGCGCATGGTCTCACCTCATGATGAATCGTGCGCAGCCTAGGTCAGGCTTGTGATGAAATCATGCGAAATGGGCCGGTGAAGCGGGAAGTTTCCAATGTCGGCGGGTTTGGTGGCGGCATCCACAGGCCATATTGAGCGGTTGTCATGTTTCGCGTGCATTCCACTCTTGTGACGCCTTTTCTCAGGCCCACATGCCGGGGTGGCATGGTTTGGCCATATCCGGCGGGCCTTATCGCCAGAAGAGGGCTCGGTGCGCCGGTTTTCCGGCCGGCCGGGGCATTATTCACGCAGCATACCGGGGAACAGCATGCGTTATCTGCACACCATGATTCGTGTTCGCGATCTTGAGGCGTCGCTCACCTTTTTCTGCACCCATCTGGGACTGAAGGAAGTGCGGCGCATGGAATCGCAGGAAGGGCGCTTCACGCTGATCTATCTGGCGGCACCGGCCGACCTGTCTGCGGAAGAACCGGCACCCGATGCGCCGCTGATCGAGCTGACCTATAATTGGGGCTCGGAAGAGGATTATGGCTCGGCCCGCAATTTCGGCCATCTGGCCTTTGAGGTGGATGATATCTACGCCACATGCGCCCGACTTCAGGCCGCCGGCATCACCATTAACCGTCCGCCGCGCGATGGCTGGATGGCCTTCATCCGCTCGCCGGATCTGATCTCCGTGGAGCTGTTGCAGAAGGGGGAGCGCCTGCCCCCGGCAGAGCCCTGGGTTTCCATGCCGAATGTCGGCGTGTGGTGAAACATCGCCATATTGCGAGACAGGGGGAGGCTTTGGCCTCCCTTTTTTGTGACGATGACGCTCTGATACCAGCTGTTTGATTCGTGCCCACGGGTGGAGCGCCTGCCGCACGGCAGCTCATATTTCTGCGCATATACCATGATGCTGTGGAATGGGGTGGATGTTGCCATCTCCTATTGTTCTTTGTTTGTTCTTATGGAATCCATTCTTCTGGATTTCAGGAGACAAGCCATGTCGCAACAGTGCCGGATGATGAGTTCCAGCGAATCCATGTCCATCAGCGAGCGTGAGGTTGATGCCGTACTTGAAGCCTGTGCGGGAGATGCGCGGGCAACGATTCGCGCCTTGCTGATTGGACAGGCTTTTCTGCAACAGGAATTGACCCGCACGCAGGCGCGGATTTCCGCTGGTTATTGCCGCGTGAAAACGCATGGAGTCTTGCAGACTCCTGGCTCAGTGCCCATGGGTTGATGCGGACACAAGGTGCGCCTGGCCCGAATCTGCGCATGTCGTTTCCGCCTTTTTCAAAGGCGGAAGCTCATTTCGGGCGCGTAGCTGCTTTGATTCGGGTGTGGATAGGGGAGAGGGGCTGTGCGAATCATGTGCGGCAGCGGGCCGCCTGTCTTTCCGGCGCATCATTTGGGTGGTTCGAGGCATGATGATGCACAATCAGCCGGTGGTGGTCGCTCGGTTTTCCGAAGCTTGGCCAGACGGCATGCGCATGCGGCTACAGCATTGCAAGGGTGCGTTCCCATGCTGCGTTGCGATATGAGTGTCGGAGTGTGTTTTTGGCATTCTTCATGCCGTAGCGGTTGATTGTCTCGGGATCATCAACCTTTTGAAATCACTGGTCGGAGTAGCAGGATTTGAACCTGCGACCCCCACGTCCCGAACGTGGTGCGCTACCAGACTGCGCTATACTCCGTGACCAGAGGAGGCTGCATTTAGCACGGGTTTTTGCGGAGCGCAAGAGGCTTTGATGTGTCAGTTTGCTTGAATGGGGGAGGGGGGCATGTCATAGGAAAGCCGGCATTGCAGAATGCCGGCTCACCGGCATGCCCGGCGAATTCAACGAATTGACAATGTGGAGTATCAACACATGGCGACAGACAGTTTCGCGAACGGTCTGCTGAAGGGCAAGCGCGGGCTGGTTCTCGGCGTCGCCAACAATCGTTCCATCGCCTATGGCATCGCCAAGTCTGCTCGCGCGGCGGGCGCGGAAATTGGCCTGACCTATCAGGGCGAGGCGATGAAGAAGCGGGTGGCCCCGCTGGCGGCGGAACTGGGCGCCCAGATTGTTGGCCATTGTGACGTGACCGAGCCGGAGACCATCGACGCCGTCTTCGCTGAGGCGGAAAAGCTGTTTGGCACGCTGGATTTTGTGGTCCACTGCATCGCCTTCTCCGACAAGGATGAGCTGGATGGCCGCTATGTGGACACCACGGCGGAAAACTTCACCAACAGCCTGTTCATCTCCTGCTATTCCTTCACGGCCATTGCCCAGCGGGCCGAGAAGCTGATGCCCAATGGCGGCTCTCTTCTCACGCTCACCTATTATGGCGCCGAGAAGTGGATGCCCCATTACAATGTGATGGGTGTGGCCAAGGCTGCGCTTGAGGCTTCCGTGCGTTATCTGGCCGCCGATCTTGGCCCCAAGGCCATCCGTGTGAATGCGGTTTCCGCCGGTCCGATCAAGACTCTGGCAGCTTCCGGCATTGGTGATTTCCGCTATATCCTGAAATGGAATGAGCTGAATTCGCCGCTGCGCCGTACGGTCACCACCAATGAGGTGGGCGATACCGCTGTCTATATGCTCTCCGATTTGTCGCGTGGTGTGACCGGCGAGGTGCATCATGTGGACGCCGGATATCATATTGTGGGTATGAAGCACCCCGAAGCGCCGGACCTTGCGCTGGCGCGGGACTGAGTGCCGCACTGAAGGAGAGCTGCATGCAGGCCGGTTTGCGCGCGTTTTTGTTCTCTCTGGTTCTGCCTGTGGCCGGTGCGCTGTCGGTTGCGGGAATGGGGGCTGATGCTGCCTTGGCGCAGAGCCCGCCCTCCTTCCAGCAATATCCGCTGAAAGAGCGGTTGCTGGGCCCCGGCGGCGCACTGTTTCCCAATTATTCCAATCCCTCGGAGCTTGGCATTGCCTATGTGCTGGGGCGGGGGACGCGGCGGAATGATATTTTCGCCGCAGGTACGGTGGATTTTAACTGTCAGCAGACGGAAGCACCCCAGATCAGGGTGCTGTCCACTCCGCCGCGCGGACAGGTTTCCATCCGGCTCGCCAGTTTCCGCATCACGGGTTTCGATGCCGGTCTCAGCAAATGCCTGGGGCAGAGCACCAGGGGCATGGTGGTGAGCTATCGCGGGCCGCGGGCGCCGGGCGCGATAGTGCGGCTGCGGGTGATCTATCCCACATTGGGCGCATGGTATGATCATGATGTGCCGGTGAACCGGTAAGCGGGGCAGGCAGATGAGCGATGGGGCTGAAACGCGGCGTCTGTTTTTCGTGCGTCATGGGGAAACAGACTGGAATGTCGCCGGTCGCCTGCAAGGACGGCGCGATGTGCCGCTGAATGCGCTGGGCCGAGTGCAGGCGGGCCGTATTGGTCGTCTGCTGCCGCGCCTCACAGGAGAAGCGCCGGAAAGGCTGCAATTCGTTTCCAGCCCCATGGCCCGCACCCTGGAAACCATGCGCATCATGCGCACGACGCTGGATCTGCCCGTCAATGAATTCGCGACAGATATCCGTCTGGCGGAACTGTCCTTCGGCGACTGGGAAGGTAAGACTTGGCCGCAGTTGCGGCGCAGTGAGTTCGAGGGTGTGCGCCGGCGCGATGAAGACCCGTGGAATTATGCGCCGCCCAATGGCGAGAGCTATCAGGCGCTGAGCGAAAGGCTGGCGCGGGCCATTTCCGATATTGAAGGCGATGCCGTGGTGGTGACGCATGGTGGCGTGATTCGCACCGCGCTGCATGTGATGGCCGGTATGCCGATTGCCGAAGCCACCGGCCTGCCCGTGCGCCAAGGCGCGGTTTATGTGGTGCAGGGCGGCAGCTTTCAGGTGGCGAGCTGAACGGACAGGCGGAATTGGGACGCTTCTTCAGGCTGGGCCACGTCTGTGGTCGGCTTGACATTCCCCGCCTTGAGTGACGGGTTGGGTGGCCGAGCGTAGCCGGAATGTAGACCGGCCCCAAGCGGCAATATCTCTGGCCGCGTTCCGCCCTCTCCTTCCCTTTTTTCATGTTTGCGCTCTCTCGCGCATCGCCATGTCTGACAGGCTCAGAGAGGGGCGCTTGCCCGATTTTTGATTTGCCGGCGAATCGCATTGCGCAGCAAAAAAAATGCCCCGCCCCCGGTGAGGGGCAGGGCTCCATATTGTGCAGTCTTGGGCGTGCTTCAGTGGCGGAAGTGGCGCACGCCGGTGAACACCATGGCCAAGCCGGCTTCATCGGCAGCTGCAATCACTTCTGCATCCCGCATCGAGCCGCCGGGCTGGATCACGGCCGTTGCGCCAGCTTCCACGGCAGCCAGAAGACCGTCTGCGAAGGGGAAGAAGGCGTCGGAGGCCACAACGCACCCCTTGGTGAGAGGCTCGGAGAGGCCCGCAGCTTCGGCGGCATCCACAGCCTTGCGGGCCGCGATCCGGGCCGAATCAACCCGGCTCATCTGGCCCGCGCCAATACCCACGGTCGCGCCATCCTTGGCGTAGATGATGGTGTTGGACTTCACATGCTTGGCCACGCGGAAGGCAAAGCGAAGATCGGCCAGCTCCTGCTCGGTGGGGGCGCGCTTGGTGACGACCTTCAGTTCCAGATCATCGGCGCTGATATTGTCGCGGTTCTGCACCAGAAGGCCGCCGGCCACGCTCTTCACCACCAGACCGGGGGCGCGCGGGTCCGGCAGGGTGCCGGTCAGCAGCAGGCGCAGATTCTTCTTCGCACCGACAATGGCAATGGCCTCTTCTGTCGCGTCGGGCGCGACGATCACCTCGGTGAAGATGTCGGCCATGGCGCGGGCAGCGTCGGCATCCAGCGTACGGTTGACAGCGATGATGCCGCCAAAGGCCGAAACGGGATCGCAGGCCAATGCCTTGCGATAGGCTTCCTCAAGCGAAGCACCCTCGGCCACGCCGCAGGGGTTGGCGTGCTTCACGATCACCACAGCCGCAGAACGGGAGGGGTGAAATTCGGACACGGCCTCGAAGGCGGCGTCGGTATCATTGATATTGTTGTAGGAGAGCTGCTTGCCCTGCACCTGACGGGCGGTGGCCACGCCGGGGCGGATTTCGTCCGAGGCGTAGAAGGCCGCATTCTGATGCGGGTTCTCGCCATAGCGCAACGCCTCGATGAGCTTGCCGCCCACGGCGCGATAGGCCGGAGCGGTTTCCTTCAGCTCGCGCGCGAACCAGTTGGAGATGGCAGCATCATAGGCTGCGGTGCGGGCATAGGCCTTCTGGGCCAGCTTGCGGCGCAGGGCCAGCGTGGTGCCACCATGGGCCTTCACTTCAGCCAGCACGGCTTCATAATCGCTGGTATCCACCACCACTGCCACATCGGCATGGTTTTTGGCCGCTCCGCGGATCATGGAGGGGCCGCCAATGTCGATATTCTCGATGGTTTCGTCGAAATCGGCCTTGCGGGCGACGGTCGCCTCGAACGGGTAGAGATTCACCACCACGAGATCAATGGGGGCGATGTCGTGCTCGGCCATGGCAGCCTGATGGCCGGCATCGGAGCGGATGGCGAGAATGCCGCCATGCACCTTGGGGTGAAGGGTCTTTACCCGGCCGTCCATCATTTCGGGGAAGCCGGTCAGGTCGGAAACGTCACGTACCTTCAGCCCGGCATCGGCCAGCGCCTTGCAGGTGCCGCCGGTGGAAACAAGTTCCACGCCGCAGGCCTCAAGGGCCGTGGCGAAGGGCACCAGCCCCGCCTTGTCGGACACCGAGATGAGGGCGCGGGTCACGGGACGGATATCGGCGGTCATGTCTGGGCTCCAGCTCCGGGCTTTTGCGCCTGCCGGGCGCGTTGGCGATGTCGGCAGGTGTGCCATGAAATCAGTGTTTCCGGCGGGGCGGATGTGCGGGCCATGAAGCTTTGCACGGCCGCATGGGCCGGAATGAGGTTTCGCCTATCACTATTGGGCCGGGGCCGCCAGAGTTTGCAGGCGCATGAAGGGGGCGATAACGAAAAAATGGCCGCAACCCTGCCGGGCGCGGCCATTGTATCTGTGTATTTCTGCCCGCATGTAACGGGCAGAAATGTCAGTTCGCGACAGCGGGAGCCTGCTGCTCGTTCGCGCTTTCCGCCGGGGTGGCGTCGGCAGGAGCTGCTTCGGCCGGGGCCGCTTCAGCGGGTGCCGCGTCCTGCGCGGGTGCGTCTTCCGCAGGGGCCTCTTCTTCGGCTGGTGCGGCCGTCGGCAGGGGCTGCGGATCATGCGACAGGGAGTTCAGATAGGCGATGAGATTCGCACGGTCCTCAGCCTTGCGAATGCCGGCGAACGCCATGCTGGTGCCGGGCACCACTTCCTTCGGGTTGGTGAGGTAGGTGTTGAGCGCCAGCGCATCCCACTTGCCGCCATGGGCCTTCATGGCATCCGTATATTTGAAGCCGGGGAAGGTGGCGGTCTCGCGGCCCACGACGCCATAAAGCTCGGGACCAACCTTGTTGCCCTGGCCTTCCTTGAAGTTGTGGCAGGCGGCGCACTTCTTGGCGACCTTCTCACCCTTCTCGATGGAGGCGGTGGCGAACAGCTCCTCAATCGGCACTTCCCTCGGCTGCGCGGCGGTTTCGCCCTCGGCCAGCACGACGACCTCAAATCCGGGCTGCGCCGGAATGTGGGGCGTGAAGAGGAACTGTGAAACGTAACCAAGACCGAATGCCAGCACGAGGGCCAGCACGATCCCAACCACAGCCTTGATCAACAATCCAAGTACGTTCATTGGCGCTTCGCCCCTCGGACCCCTCACTGATCGCACCCTTGCCGGGTTTTGCCATCGGCGGACGCGGTGTATTGCAGAACGCGCGCGGGTGGGTGCGCGCAAGTTGGAACGACACTAAGCACTTTGATTGAAGCGGCGCAACCCGTATTAAAGCGGGGGATCACAAGAGGAAGCGGGCCGCTGCGCCTCATGGCTGCCCCATGTTCGTCTCATGTTCGTCTCATGGCTGCCTTGTGAGCGCCGCGCGATCGCCTCATGAACACCTTGTCGGCGACTGTGGCGGGCATGGAGCGGATCTTATTGTTCACGATGATGCAGCGCGGCGGAACTTGAGGGCACAGGCATGTCTGCAACGGCAACACTCATTCTCATTCCCGCGCGTCTTGCGGCCAGTCGCCTGCCGGGCAAGCCCTTGGCGGATGTGGGCGGCCGGCCGATGATTGTCGAAGTGGCGCGCCGTGCCATGCGGGCCGGTATTGGCCGCGTGGCGGTGGCGACCGATACGCAGGATATTGCGGATGTGGTGCGCGCGGCCGGCTTCGAGGCGGTGATGACGCGGCCGGATCACCCCTCCGGCTCGGATCGCATCTTCGAGGCGCTGGGCGCGCTGGACCCGGACGGCAGGATTGAACGGGTGGTGAATGTGCAGGGGGATCTGCCGACCATTGATCCACAGAGCATTCGCCGGGCACTTGATCCGCTGGATGATCCGGCGGTGGATATCGCCACCCTGGCGGCAGAGATCCACGAAACGGGCGAGCGGGAAGACCCCAATGTGGTGAAGATTGTCGGTTCGCCCATTGGCGAGGGCTTGTTGCGCGCGCTCTACTTCACCCGCGCCACTGCACCTTATGGCGAAGGGCCACTTTATCACCATATCGGGCTATATGCCTATCGCCGTCAGGCGCTGGAGCGTTTCGTGGCGTTGCCGCCCTCGGTGCTGGAGCAGCGCGAAAAGCTGGAACAGTTGCGTGCGCTGGAAGCGGGCATGCGCATTGATGTGGCCGTGGTGGATACGGTGCCGCTGGGTGTGGATACCCAGGCCCATCTGGAACGCGCCCGCGCCATTCTGGCGACGGAGGAGGGCTTTTAGTCGCCTTCATGCTACAGCCCTGCAAAGGGCATTCCTGCGTGCTTTTCCCCGGACATGGGAGGTGGGCGCGTGAGGAACACAAAGGGGTGGCGCGCCCGCGCGTTCATGCCGGTAGAGGAACATCAGGTGAGCGAACACAAGATCAAACCGCGCATCACGTTTCAGGGTGAGCCGGGCGCAAATTCCCACATTGCCTGCCGGGATGCCTTTCCAGACCATGAAGTGGTGCCTTGCGCCACCTTCGAGGATGCTTTCTCGCCGGTGGAAAAGGGCGAGGCCGATCTGGCCATGATTCCCATCGAGAATTCGGTGGCCGGGCGTGTGGCGGATATTCACCACCTCATGCCGCGTTCCAGCCTGCATATTGTGGGCGAATATTTTTTGCCGCTCTCTCACCAGCTTCTGGGGGTGAAGGGGGCAAGCCTGGCCACACTGAAGACGGCCCAGAGCCATGTGATGGCGCTGGGCCAGTGTCGCAAGGCCATTCGCACGCTGAACCTGCGCCCGGTGACTGCGGCTGATACGGCTGGCTCCGCCCGCGAGATCGCCGAGGCGGGGGATGTGACCCGCGCCGCCATAGCCTCGCGTCTGGCGGCGGAGATCTATGGGCTGGATATCCTCTCCGAGAATATCGAGGATGAGAAGCACAACACCACGCGCTTCATCATTCTCTCGCGTGATGGCCAGTGGGCACCGGCCGGAAACGGCCCGGTGGTGACCACGCTGGTGTTCCGCGTGCGCAACGTGCCGGCGGCGCTGTACAAGGCGTTGGGCGGTTTTGCCACCACTGGCGTGAACATGACCAAGCTGGAATCCTACCAGATGGACGGGCATTTCACTGCCACCCAGTTCTATGCCGATATTGATGGCCACCCGGATGAACGCCCGGTGAAGCTGGCGTTGGAGGAACTGGCCTTCTTCTCGCGGGAGGTGCGCATTCTGGGTGTCTATCCGGCCTCTCCCTTCCGCGCGACCCTGAAGGAAGATGCGGCCTGAGGCGTCATGCAGGGTGAAGATTCAGGCCGGGTCCAGAAGGGTCCGGCCTTTTGTCTGTACTTTTGAGGTGCGCTTCAGCGCGCCTTCTCCACAAAGGCGCGCATGAGGTGGTGGGCAATGGCCTCCGGTCCCGGCGCGAACAGCTCCTGAGGATGGGTGCGCGTCAGCATCTGCGCCACCTCATCGCGATGTACCCAGCGCACATCTTCCAGCTCGTTCGGGTCCATGGTGATATTGGAACTTGTGGCTTCGGCCAGAAAGCCGAGCATGAGCGACATGGGAAACGGCCAGGGCTGGCTGGCGAAATACCGCACCGGGCCAAGCTGAATGCCGGCCTCTTCGAGCGTTTCGCGGCGCACGGCCTCTTCCGGCGTTTCGCCCGGCTCCACGAAACCGGCCAGGCAGCTATACATGCCGGGGCGGAAATGCGTCTGCCGGCCCAGAAGGGCCTGATCGCCTTGCGCCACCAGCATGATGACCACCGGGTCCGTACGTGGAAAATGCTGGCCGTTGCAGGCCGGGCATTCCCGTCGCCAGCCTGAATCCATCATCTCAGTCCGCGCGCCGCAATTGGAGCAGAAGCGGTGTCGGCCATGCCAGGACATCAACGCCTTGGCGCAGGCCAGCGCGCCCAGCTGGGTGCCGGGCACCAGCCCTTCCATGGCGATGCCGCGCAGATCCTGCACCCTTAGCCCCGCCGCTTCCATATCTTCCTGCCGGGCAGGATCAAAGGAGAAGGCAAAAAGCGGTGCGTCATTTTCAAGGCCGATGAAAATGGGCTGGCCGCGCTGCCAGATGCGCGCTTCGGATATGGGAAACAGGGCGCTGCCGGTTCCAGAGAGAGCGTCCAGTCTCATCGCCACCATTTCGGCACCCACCAGCAGGCCTCGTGCCTGCGGGGCATCCAGCAGGGGTGTTGAGCCTGTGCGCAGATGGGCGGCGCGGTCAAACCCGCTTTCGGCATAGGTGATACGGGACGGTGTGAGAGAGTCGTCTGAAAGAGGAAACAGCGAGGATATGGACAGCGAAGACATGGAGCGGGGCGCTTCCGACAGATGAAACGTCGGCAAACTGGCATGGTCTGCTTGGCCCGTGCAAGGCAATGCGGAGCGGTTGAAAGGCGAATGTCGCCTCACCTTGCGGAAGCTTTTGAGGTCAATCCTTTCAATATCTCCGGGGCAAAAGGCGGGGGTGCATTGCGTCTGCGGGCGGAAGACATAAGTAAAGGGCCAAGGCGTGGCTCCGGCCCGCCGGATGCAGATGAAACAAGCCGGCTTCAGCCGGGCCGCTCCGTTGTTTCTGGGGCCGCCCGCAGGCCCGCCCGAGCGGAGCGTTGGATGCACTCTTCCCCCGATACGATTTACGGCACCACCATTGTCTCCATCCGCAAGGGTAACCGCGTGGCCATTGCCGGTGATGGGCAGGTCACGCTGGGCCAGACCGTGCTGAAGGGCAATGCCCGCAAGGTGCGTCGCCTGGGGCGCGGGGATGTGATTGGCGGTTTCGCCGGCGCAACGGCAGATGCCTTCACCCTGTTCGAGAGGCTTGAAGGCAAGCTGGAGCAGTATCCCGGCCAGCTTCAGCGCGCGGCGGTGGAACTGGCGAAGGATTGGCGCACGGATCGCTATCTGCGCCGGCTGGAGGCCATGATGATCGTGGCCGATGCAAACGTCACGCTGGTGCTCACCGGCACGGGTGATGTGCTGGAGCCGGAAGAGGGCGTCACCGCCATCGGCTCCGGGGGCATGTATGCGCTGGCAGCCGCCCGCGCCTTGCTGGATCGCGAGGAAGACCCGGAAATCATCGCCCGCCGCGCGCTGGAAATCGCCGCTGATATTTGCGTCTACACCAATCGCAACATCACGCTCGAAACCATTTCGGCCTGAGCCTTCAGGCCGCCTGTATCAAGAAGAGAAGCCTCCCGCCATGAGCGACTTTTCCCCGCGCGAGATCGTCTCCGAGCTCGATCGCCACATTGTGGGCCAGACCAACGCCAAGCGTGCCGTGGCCATAGCCCTGCGCAACCGCTGGCGTCGCCAGCAGCTTGATGAGAAGCTGCGTGAGGAGGTTCTGCCCAAGAATATCCTCATGATCGGCCCCACCGGCGTGGGCAAGACCGAAATCTCCCGCCGCCTCGCCCGTCTGGCCGGCGCGCCCTTCCTGAAGGTGGAAGCCACGAAATTCACGGAAGTGGGCTATGTGGGCCGCGATGTGGAGCAGATCATCCGTGATCTGGTGGAAGTCGGCATCGGACTGGTGAAGGAAAACAAGCGCAAGGATGTGCAGGCCAAGGCGCACCTGGCCGCTGAGGAGCGCGTGCTGGATGCGCTGGTGGGCAACAATGCCTCTGCCGCCACGCGCGATTCCTTCCGCACCCGCCTGCGCAATGGCGATCTGGATGACAAGGAAGTGGAGATCGAGGTCTCCGCAGGTGCAGCCGGCATGCCCATGTTCGAGCTGCCGGGCATGCCCGGTGCACAGATGGGCGCGGTGTCTTTGGGCGACATGCTGGGCAAGGCCTTTGGCGGGCGCACCAAGGCGCGCAAGGTCACGGTGAAGGAAGCCCATCCACTGCTGCTGACCGAAGAGGCCGACAAGCTCATAGATCAGGACGCCACCGTGCAGGACGCTATCCATGCGGTGGAAAATAACGGCATCGTCTTTCTCGATGAGATCGACAAGATCGCCGGCCGCGAGAACCGTTCCGGCGCGGATGTCTCGCGTGAGGGCGTGCAGCGTGACCTGTTGCCGCTGATCGAGGGCACCACCGTTTCCACCAAGCACGGCCCGGTGAAGACGGATCACATCCTCTTCATCGCATCCGGTGCCTTCCATGTGTCGAAGCCGTCCGACCTGTTGCCGGAACTGCAAGGCCGCCTGCCCATCCGCGTGGAGCTGGAAGCGCTGACCCGTGCCGATTTCGTGCGCATCCTGAATGAGACGGAAGCCAGCCTGGTCAAGCAATCCATCGCGCTGATGGGCACGGAAGGCGTGACGCTGGACATCACCTCCGATGCGGTGGAAGCCATTGCCGATGCCGCTGTGGAGGTGAACTCCAATGTGGAAAATATCGGCGCACGCCGCCTTCAGACCGTGATCGAGCGGGTGCTGGACGATCTGTCCTTCACTGCCCCGGACCGTTCCGGCGAGACGATCGTGATTGACGCTGAATATGTCCGCTCCCGCGTGGCCGATCTGGCCCGCAATGCGGATCTTTCCCGCTTCATTCTGTGAGGCTCGGGCGCGCCGGGCGGACCATGCCTCCCCCGGCGCTGCCTTTCTGCGCGACTTTCAGCGAAAGACTGCCATCTCCAGCCAGTTTGACGGGGCGCTCATGCCGCATCTCATTGTTGAACATACGGCCAATCTTGGCTCGGTTGTGTCCTCCGCTACCTTGCGCGGGCTGAATGCGGCCCTGCTGACCTCTGGACAGTTCGAGGAACAGGCGATCAAGAGCCGGGCGGTGGTGCTGGAAGCCTTTGCCATTGGTACGGCGGAGGAAGGGCGCGCCTTTCTGGCCGCGCGGCTGTGCATTCTCAGTGGTCGCACGGCCGAGCAGAAACGGCAGATGTCGGAGATTCTGCTGGAGGCCCTGAAGCGGATCGCCCTGCCGCAGGGCCTTGAAACGCAGATCACGGTTGAGGTGCTCGATATGGACCGGGCCAGCTATGGCAAGGCGCTGTTGCCGGCCTGATCCTGTAAAGGGGGCTCACGCCTCCTTATTATCATGCGGCGTATTTCAGTGCCCGCGGCTGCCGCCCTGCGCCTCGCGGGTGCGCATGAAGGTCCAGATCACACGCGGGTTTTCTGCCATGTCGCCGATCAGCACCAGTTGCGCGGTGCGGCGCGGCCCGTCGGGGGCCGCCAGATAGATGCTTTCCTCGATCAGCACCGGCAGATGAGGTGCGGCGAAGGCCCAGGCCTCGCCATTGGGCAGGCACAGCAGCGCGGTATGCGGATCATCAAAGCGCTCGACCGAAACCGTCGGGTGCAGATGGAAGCGGATGGCGAAGGGTGTGGCCACCGGAAGGCGGCTGTCGCTGGAAAGGGCCTGCTCGCCCACAGGCTGGAATACATCTTCCCCATCCAGCCGGTTGCCATCCTGCGCCAGACGCCACGAGCGGCGATGCAGAAGCCCGAAATTCTCCCGGTATCCATCATGGCTGGCGCGCAGCAAAATGGCGTCGGGCCGGGTGTTGCGCTGCACATCCACCGTTTTGGGACCGGCGATCACCGGTGCGCCCAGCCAGCGGTTGAGGCGCGCGCCCTGAAGAAAGTGGCAGGAAGAGGTATCCGCCACAATGGCGGTGGAATGCGCCGCGCTGGCCCGCGCCACCTGCCGCCACATTTCGCGGTTCACGGCGGGTGCGCCGCAATTCACCACCAGACGGTTGCGGCCGGAGGACAGCTCAAAGGACAGGCAGCTGGCGTGGGCCTCCCGGCTTACGGAGAAGGGGGGCGGCGCGCCGGTGTCGGCTATCAGCACCGTGCCGTTCGTCTCCAGCCGCTGGTAGCCGCTATAGGGCGCATTGGCCACGGGTGCGCCGCGGGCGTCATCGTGGGAAAGAATGGTGGCGAGCTGGTCTGCCGCCGTATAGCCCATGCCGTGGAAATGCGCGAAGGCCCCGTCGCCATGGCGGAAGAAACGCAGCATGGGCATCATACGGTCCATGGCGTTCATCAAAGCAGGCGGTGAGGGCAGATTGCGCGCTGTATAGGCTTGCAGCAAAGGCAGCAGATCCAGCAGCAGATCAATCAGCATGCCGGGGTTGCGGGTGATCGGTCCGCCATCGGGTAGAATCTGCCGGTCCAGCTCCTCTTCCAGCCGGCGCTGGGCAGCTTTCAGCAGGCGCGGCTGATCGGACATACACAGCCCGGCGAAGACGAGGGCGATGATGGTGACAAGGCGCGGATAGCCATCTTCCGCCTTGTGGGCCACCCGCCGCAACTGGCGCACCTGCCGGGTGAGCGAGCGGGTGAAGCGGCGGTAGAAATCCAGCTCCGCATCCTGAAGGATAAAGGTGGCCTGCGCGAGCCAGGAAATGATGCGCCGTGCCGAGACTTCCGGTTCGCAGGCCATGTCGTGGGCCAGGCCGGGGTCGCGCATCCAGTCGCCCACAAGGGCGCGGGCATTGGCGCGGGCAATGGTGGTACCGGCCGCGCGCAGATGGCGCAGCCAGCCGAAGCCGTGCAGCGCCTGCGCCCATTCCACGGAAGGCGGGTCAAGCTCGAAAACGCTGCGCCCGTCCAGCGCCAGCGCCTTGCCGGCAAAGGCAAAGCGGCCGGAATAGATTTCGCTGGCGAGGCTGGGGTCTGCGGTGTGCAGATCCTGCGGGGCGATGAGCAGGCGCTCGGGCGCGGGCACACTGGCATAGGCCAGCGCCAGCGCGCTTCCGGAGAAGCTTTCCAGCACTGCGCGCGCCTGTGCCCTGGCCAGCAATGCTGCAAGTCGCAGTCGCTCGACAAGGCTGTCTCGGCTCACATGCATCCCCGTCACGGGCGCAAGGCCGGGTGTGATGGAGTGGAAGCGTCCCGCCAGTCCATGCCACATGGCTTTGCCCATCTTCTCGCGAGGTCCCCTGGCTGGCGGCCGGTGCGGGACCGGCCGGATGAACGCAGCCCGTGACCTCTTCGGGCGGCAGCCTACCGGATACGTTCGAGACGGGCGGCGAAGAAGCCATCAAGGCCGGACCGCTCCGATTCTCCCCGCATCCAGTAACTGGGAAGAGTGCGCACATCACCTTGAGGAGTTATGAACGCGGCGACGGCTTGTGCATCTTTTGACAATTCTTCCGCTGTGACGGGGCGTCGGCGCAGATCCTTGCGGGCCTTCAGCAGGCGGGCAATCTGCTCTTCACCCTCCTCCGGCTCCAGCGAGCAGGTGGAATAGACCAGAATGCCGCCGGGTTTCAGAAGGTCTGCGGCATGGTTCAGCAGTTCGGCCTGAAGCTTCGCCAGCGTCACAATGTCGCCGGGGCGCTTGGTGAAGGCGATATCCGGGTGCCGGCGCAGCGTGCCGGTGGCCGAGCAGGGCGCGTCCAGAAGGATGGCGTCGAACGGGCCGCCGAGAAAACGGGTGGCGTCGGCTTCCCGCACATGGGCGTCGAGCTTCAGGCGGGCGAGGTTTTCGCGCAGCCGGTTAAGGCGCGGGCCGGAACGGTCCACCGCTGTCACCTGAGCGCCAGCCGCGGCAAGTTGTGCTGTCTTGCCGCCGGGCGCGGCGCACAGATCTGCCACGGCAAGGCCGCGCACATCGCCCAGAAGGCGGGCGGGCAGGGCTGCTGCGGCATCCTGCACCCACCATTCCCCCTCAGCAAAGCCCGGCAGGTTGCGCACCGCGCCTGCCTGTAGAACCCGCACAGTGCCGGTGGGCAGCACTTCGCCGGAGAGCTTTTCGGCCCAGCTTTCCGGGTCGGTCTTCACGGAAATATCCAGCGGTGGTTCGGCCTGATGCAGCGCGGCGATGGCGCGGGCCTGCTCCTCGCCATAGGCGGCGCTCCAGCGGGCGCGTAGCCATTCCGGCGTATCGGCCTGATAGGGGTCTACTCCTTCCAGCAGGGACTCCTTCTCGCGGATGAGGCGGCGCAGCACCGCATTCACCAGCTTGGCGAACCCGGCGGTGGAGCGATCCGTGCGGGCGACATCCACGCTGAGGCCCACGGCGGCATGGTCCGGCACATCCATGAACAGGATTTGCGTGGCGCCGGCCAGAAGCACCGGCTCCAGTCGGGGGGCGCCGCGCGGCAATCCCCGTTCCAGAAGGGGGGAGAGCACCGCGCGCAGGGTGCCGATTCGCCGCAATGTGGTGGCGATGATGCGGAAGGCCAGCGCTCTGTCCCGCGGTTCCAGATGGGCCGGCAGCGTATCCAGTGCATCTTCCAGCCCCGCATTGTGATGCAGAACGAGATCCAGCCCTTCCACCGCAGCGGCGCGCGCGGCCATGCCGGCGGGGGCCGGGCGGGGGGCGCGGCCTTGTGGCGCACGGTTCTGATGCGGGCCCCGGTTCGCACCATTGCGCGGACCGGAGTGAGTGTGGGGCGGGCGGCCGGAAGAGCCGGGAGTGCGGGGGGGCGTCGTCATGCGGCAGATAGAGCACGAAGTGCGCCTGCGCGCTATCTTTCTGAGGCATGAGGGGGGTGACGGGACGGGAGGGCTTTTCTTTGGTTTCCGGGTGGGACGGGGCAGCCGGCAAACTGGAACCGCACCGGAGTGCGGCCGGGAGGTTGCCCCCGCGCGGAGTTGCGGCTATTCAGGCGCACCAGTGTTTCGCGCGTCCTCACCCCCGCGCGTCAGGGTTCATCGGGATGTTCCGCTTCGTCACTCCAGACCGCTCCATACCGTGCGCAACTTTGCGCGGGGATGCGCTCAAACGTCGAAAATGACGCCCGCCCGCGCGGCGCGGCATGCTGACGGAGCTGTGCTCCGCACCAGTCCTGCCTGCCCGCATTCGCCCGAAAATCCCTTCTTTCAGGAAAGGCACGAGCGATGGCTCGGCTGGTGATGAAGTTCGGCGGCACATCCGTCGCCAATATTGAGCGTATCCGCAATGTCGCGCGTCATGTGAAGCGCGAGGTGGAGGCGGGTCATCAGGTTGCGGTGGTGGTCTCCGCCATGGCCGGAAAGACAAATGAGCTGGTGGGCTGGTGCAAGGAAGCCGACCCGCTCTATGACCCGGCCGAATATGATGCGGTGGTGGCCTCCGGCGAGCAGGTCACATCCGGCCTTCTGGCCGTGACCCTGCAACAGATGGGCGTGCCCGCCCGCTCGTGGCAGGGCTGGCAGGTGCCGATTCTGACCGATGACGCCCATGGCTCGGCGCGCATTCTGGATGTGGATGGCTCGCGCCTTGGTGCGGCAATGGATGGCGGACAGGTGGCTGTTCTCGCCGGCTTCCAGGGCATTCATGCCGAAAGCGGACGTCTCACCACGCTGGGGCGCGGTGGTTCGGATACCAGCGCGGTGGCGGTGGCCGCAGCGCTGAAGGCCGAGCGCTGCGATATCTACACCGATGTGGACGGTGTCTACACCACCGATCCGCGCGTGGTGCCCAAGGCAAAGCGTCTGGAAAAGGTGGCGTTCGAGGAGATGCTGGAGATGGCGTCCCTTGGAGCCAAGGTTCTACAGGTGCGCTCGGTGGAGCTCGCCATGGTTCATAATGTGCGCACCTTCGTGCGCTCCAGCCTCATCGACCCGGATGCCCCCGAGGCGCATGTGGTGGAACAGGCCGGTACGCTGATCTGTGATGAGGAGGAGATCATGGCAAGCCAGATGGAAGCCCAGGTGGTGACCGGCATCGCCTTTGCGAAGGACGAAGCCCAGATTTCCATCCGTGGCGTGGAAGACAAGCCCGGCATCGCCGCCGCTGTCTTCATTCCGCTCGCGGATGCGCACATCAATGTGGACATGATCGTGCAGACCACGTCTGCCGACGGTTTCACCGATATTACCTTCACCCTGCCGGTGGCCGATTTCGAGCGCGCCAAGGCGGTGCTGGAAAAGCTTCGCGACACCATTCGCTTCCGTGAATTGCAGGGCGATACCGAGGTGACGAAGGTCTCCGTCATCGGCATCGGCATGCGCTCTCATGCCGGTGTGGCCGCGCAGGCTTTCGGTGCGCTGGCGGAGAAGGGTATCAACATCCGTGCGATCACCACGTCGGAGATCAAGGTCTCCTTCCTGATCGACTCGGCCTATACAGAGCTTGCAGTCCGAACTCTGCATTCGCTATACGGGCTGGACAGCTGAAGAGGCGCCGGGCCTTCCCGGCATGAATGGAGCCTTCGGCGAAGTGGCGCTTGTGCCGCTTGTGTCGGAGGTGTCCGTCTCGCTGACAGATAAGGATGCGGCCGATGCGTGGCGCGCTCGGCGGTCCGCGTGTATTGCTCCGCCGTCTCCGCGAGGTGATGGCCGAGCCTGTGAACGCGCAGGATCGTCTCGACAAGATCGTGGTTCTGATCGCTGCCAATATGGTGGCGGAAGTCTGCTCGGTCTATGTGCTGCGCGTTGACTCTACCCTTGAGCTGTATGCCACCGAGGGACTGAAGGCCGATGCGGTTCATCGCACGGTCTTGCAGGTGGAGGAAGGCCTGGTGGGCCATGTCGCCCGCGAGGCCCAGCCGCTGGCCCTTTCGGATGCGCAGAACCACCCCGAATTCTCCTATCGGCCGGAAACGGGCGAGGAAATCTACAATTCCTTCCTCGGCGTGCCGATTCTGCGGGCGGGTAACACGCTGGGTGTGCTGGTGGTGCAGAATACCGCCCGACGCACCTATACCGATGAGGAAATCGAGGCGCTCCAGACCACCTCCATGGTGTTGGCGGAGATGATCGCTTCGGGCGAGCTGACAGCTCTGGCCCCACCCGGTGCGGAGCCTGCGGTGCGTCGTCCGCTGCATCTGGAAGGCGTGGCGCTGGCCGATGGGCTGGGGCTGGGCCATGTGGTGCTGCATGAGCCGCGTGTGACGGTGACCAATGTCATCGCCGACGATGTGCCAAAAGAAACCGCACGCCTCGATGCCGCCATTCACAAGCTGCGGCATTCCATTGATCTGCTGCTGGAAGAGGATGGTCTCTCCAAGGCGGGCGAGCATCGTGAAATTCTCGAAGCCTACCGCATGTTCGCCCATGACCGGGGCTGGATTCAGAAAATGCGCGAGGCCGTGCTTTCCGGCCTGACGGCGGAAGGTGCTGTGGAGCGGGTGCAGTCGGATACGCGCGCCCGCATGATGCGCGCCTCCGATCCCTATCTGCGTGAGCGTCTGCACGATCTGGATGATCTGGCCAATCGCCTGCTGCGTGTGCTGACCGGGCGCGGGCGCGGCGTAGGCCGGGAGGATCTGCCGGAAAACGCCATTATCGTCGCCCGCAACATGAGCCCGGCGGCCCTGCTGGATTATGATCGCACCCGCCTGCGCGGCCTTGTGCTGGAGGAGGGTGGTACCACCAGCCATGTCACCATTGTGGCCCGCGCCCTGGGCATTGGCGCGGTGGGGCAGGTGGAGAATGTGACCGGCCTTGCCGATTCCGGCGACGCCGTGATTGTGGACGGGCAGGCTGGCGAAGTGCATCTGCGCCCGCCGGGGGATGTGGAAGTCGCCTATGCCGAGAAGGTGCGCTTCCGCGCCCGGCGGCAGGCGCAATATGCCGCCCTGAAGGATCGCCCCTGCGTGACCCGCGACGGGGAGAAGATCGACCTGCTGCTGAATGCCGGCCTGCTGGTGGATCTGCCTCATCTGGAAGAAACCGGGGCGGCTGGCATTGGTCTGTTCCGTACCGAACTTCAGTTCATGATCGCTTCCGCCTTTCCGCGCATTTCCGAGCAGCTCAAGCTGTATCGCGCGGTGCTGGATGCGGCGGACAAGCGCCCGGTGACCTTCCGCACGCTGGATATTGGCGGTGACAAGGTGTTGCCCTATATGCGCGCGGTGGATGAGGAAAACCCGGCTCTGGGCTGGCGCGCCATCCGTCTTGGGCTGGACCGGCCGGGTCTTCTGCGCTCTCAGGTGCGGGCCTTGCTGCGCGCGGCGGCTGGGCGCGAATTGCGCCTGATGTTCCCCATGGTGGCCGAGGTGGGAGAGTTCGATTCCGCCCGCGCCATTGTAGAGAGGGAGCTGACCCATCTGCGTCGCCACGGCCATGGCATTCCCGAGCATGTCTATGTGGGCGCCATGCTGGAAGTGCCCTCCCTGCTGCTGCAACTGGATGAATTGTTGCCGCGGGTGGATTTTCTCTCCGTGGGATCGAACGATCTCGTGCAGTTCCTGTTCGCGGCGGACCGCTCCAATGTGCGCGTGGCGGACCGTTTTGATCCGCTTTCAGCTCCGGCCCTGCGGGCCTTCCGCATGGTGGCGGATGCCGGCGCGCGCTATGGAAAGCCCATTACCCTGTGTGGTGAGCTGGCCTCCCGCCCGCTGGAGGCTGTGGCTCTGGCGGCGCTGGGCTATCGGGCTTTGTCCGTTTCCCCGGCCTCTCTGGGGCCTGTGAAGGCTACCTTGCTGGATCTGGATGTGGCGGCGGCCCGCAAGATGTTGCTGCCCCTGCTGGATAACCATGGTGGCAAGGTGAATATTCGTGAGGCTCTGCGCAGCTTTGCGCGGGAACAGGAGCTTTCTCTCTCGTGAAGGCCCACCCAGCGTGATGATGATGAAGCTGCCGCGCGCCAAGCTTGAACAGTTGCTCGCCCGCCATGCGGAGATCGAGAATGCCCTCGCCCATGGCGCAGAGGGCGATGAATATGTGCGCCTTGGGCGCGAATTTTCAGATCTCTCCCCACTGGTGGAGCAGGTTCGCATCCTGAAGGCTGCCGAGCAGGATCTGGCCGGCGCGCGCGAGCTTCTGGCCGATTCCGCCTCTGATCCAGAGATGCTGGCGCTGGCTGAAAGCGAAGTGGAGCGGCTGGAAGAGCGAATTGATGAGCTTTCCCATGAGGTGCGCCTGGCCTTGCTGCCGCGCGACGCCATGGATGAGCGCAACGTAATTCTGGAAGTGCGCGCGGGTACCGGCGGTGACGAGGCGGCCCTGTTCGCGGGGGATCTGTTCCGCATGTACAGCCGCTATGCCGCCGAACGGGGCTGGAGCGTGGAGGTGCTCTCGGAAAGCGAGGGTACCATGGGCGGCTACAAGGAAATCATCGCTGCGGTACAGGGGCGCGGGGCCTATGCGCGCCTGAAGTTCGAGAGTGGCGTGCACCGGGTGCAGCGTGTGCCGGCCACTGAGGCGGGGGGGCGCATTCACACCTCCGCCGCCACTGTGGCCGTGCTGCCTGAGGCGCAGGATGTTGATTTCGAGATCAATGAAGCGGATCTGCGCGTGGATGTGTTCCGCGCTCAGGGGGCTGGCGGCCAGCATGTGAACAAGACCGAAAGCGCCGTGCGCATCACCCATGTGCCCACGGGCACGGTGGTGGTGGTGCAGGATGACCGTTCCCAGCATCGCAACCGGGCGCGTGCCATGGGGCTGCTGCGGGCGCGTCTGCTGGATGAGGAGCGCCTGAAGGCGGAGGCCGGCAGGGCCGCTGAACGTAAGGGGCAGGTTGGCTCCGGTGATCGTTCGGAACGCATCCGCACCTATAATTTCCCACAGGGCCGGGTGACGGATCACCGCATCAACCTCACGCTCTACAAGCTGGATGAGGTGATGCAGGGTATCGCGCTGGATGAGATCATCGCGGCTTTGCTCACCGAGCATCAGGCCGCTCTTCTGGCTGCGCAGGATCACGATCAGGTCCGCGGGTGAGCGGGAGCATTTTCGACATGAGGGATGTGGCCAATCTGCGGGCCCTGCGTCGCCAGATGACGGCAGAGCTGGTGGTTTCCGGCGTGAGCGCGCCGGATCTTGAAGCGCGTCTGCTGCTTTCCAGCGCTCTCAACTGCACACCCTCCGAGCTGATCCAGCACGATGATGAGATGGTGACACCGGACGTGGCCCAGCGGGCCATGGCGCTGATGATGCGGCGGATCACAGGTGAGCCGGTGGCGCGCATTCTAGGTCATCGGGAATTCTGGAGCCTGGACTTCCAGCTTTCGCCCGATACGCTGGTGCCGCGCCCGGATACGGAAACCGTGATAGAGGTGGCGCTGGATGCCTTCCCGGAACGGGATGCGGCTTTGCGCATTCTGGATCTGGGCACCGGCTCGGGCGCAATTCTGGCCGCCTTGCTTGTGGAGCGCCCGCAGGCGCTGGGGGTGGGCGTGGACCGGGCCGAGGGCGCGGCCCGTACGGCGCTGGACAATTTCGACCATGTCGGTGTGGGTGAGCGCGCTTTCGCCGTGGTGGGGGACTGGGGCGCGGGCCTTGTCGGCGGGTTTGATCTGGTGGTCTCCAATCCGCCTTATATCACCAGCCATGCCATGCTGATCCTGCCACGTGAAGTGCGGTCTCATGATCCGGCTCTGGCGCTGGATGGCGGGGTGGATGGCCTGGATGCCTATCGCGCCATTATCGCAGATGCGCCGCGCCTGCTTTGCAGCGGTGGGCTTGTGGTGTTGGAACTGGGCGTGGGACAGGAAGAGGACGTCTCTGGCCTGCTGAAGGCGGCTGGCCTTGTGGTGTGTGGCCCGGCAAAGCCAGATCTGGCCGGAATTCCCCGCGCGATTTCTGCCCGCAAACCCTGAAACTGTAGGGCGGAAATGTCCTAAATCCACGATTGTACAGAAAAAATGCTTGGAAGCAGGGCCGGAAATGGCTAGTGTCCTTTCAGGAATCGCGCCGGGTCACAGGTCGAGGCCTGTGCAGGTGCTGGAAATCACAGCCTTGTTTCCAGCCCAAAGGTGGGCATGTTTGGTAGCGCGCACATTGGGCTGCGCTCTGGCACTTCCCTTTTCCGGGTGATCGCTTCATCGTGTTGAAAGTGCTCCGCTCCTGTCGGAGCCAGGAATAGGATAAGCGCCCGCACCTGTTGGTGCGGAAGTTGAGCTCAATGAGCGGACTGATCCTTAATATTTGGCACTTAAACTGATGGTGTCATGAATAGCGGTGGCGCGTTGCTGACGCACGCCGTGCAAACCGGGCCTTGTCCTGCGGATTGTCGGGCAGGCTCCTGCGGATCACGGTTCGGTTGTTGTCCGGGAGACCGTGGCGGAGCATACCGGGCGTAATGGCGGGTGGAACGCCCCGCGAGTAGAGAACGATCCAGATGAGAAATGGTCAGCCGAAGCGTATGCGGGGCCGCAATAATAATCGTCGCAGCTCCAACCCCCTGACCCGGGTCTATGAATCCAATGGGCCGGATGTAAAAGTGCGGGGAACGGCGCATCATGTTGCCGAAAAGTACCAGCAGCTCGCGCGGGACGCCCAGTCTTCTGGCGATCCGGTTGCGGCGGAAAACTATTTGCAGCATGCCGAGCATTATCTGCGTCTGATCGCTTCGCTTCAGGGGCAGTATGCTCCGCAATCCGCTCCCGGCCGTGATGATGAGGCCGAGGATGATGATGGCCAGGATGATGTTTCCGCGCTGGATGCACCGCAGCCGATGATGCGCAGTGAACAGGGCCGTGAGCCGCGCGAACCTCGGGAACCTCGCGAGCCGCGGGAGTTCCGTGAAGGTGGGCGTCAGCCGCGTGAAGGCCGGCAGGGTTCGTATCGTCGCGCTTCGCGCACGGCAGAGGATGGCGAGGCGCATGCCGTCGCTCCCGCACGTGAAGCTGCGCCGCGCGAAACGGCAGTGCGTGAAGCTGCGCCCCGTGAAACGGTCGCGCGTGAGGAAGATGAGGCGCCGGTGCCTGCCAGCCGTCCGGCGCGTAGTCGCAGCCGAAGCCGCGCCCCGCGGGCGGAATTGCCGGCTGAAAATGATGAACAGCTGGGCCTGCCCTCCTTCATCACATCGGGCCCCGTTGTGACGCGTGAAGTTGTGGCGAAAGACGCTGCGCCCGCCGACGAGGGGCAGGATGAGGCCGCTGAAGGAGAGGTGCGCACGGCGCGGCGCCGCCGTCGTTATCGCCCCCGTACGGAGCAGATGGACGAGGCCGGTGAGGCCGTTGAGGCTTCTGAAAAGCAGGCTGTCCCCGGCGAGTGAGTTGGGGCTGGAATAGAAAAAGGCCGGTTGCACGAGCGACCGGCCTTTTTTCATGCGGCATTCATGACGCGGCGGATGTGGTGACGGCGGAAAGAGGCCGTGCAGCCGCGCATATATGCGGAAAGAACCCCATCCTGCCCCGTCCCGTTTCAACCGGGGTTTGACGCCTTACAGCCGGCGCAGGCTGACTTCAGCCACCTCATGATCTCCAGCCTTGCGCAGAATGAGATCGGCGCGCTGGCGGGTCGGCAGAATATTGTCGGTGAGATTGGGCAGGTTGATGGAGCGCCAGATGGAGAGCGCACGGGTTTCCGCATCCTGCTCTGTCAGTTCTGAATAGCGATGGAAATAAGAGAGCGGGTCCATGAAGGCGGTGCGCCGCAGGCTCATGAAGCGCTCCACATACCAGTGCTCCAGAATATCTTCGTCAGCATCAATATAGATGGAAAAGTCGAAGAAATCGGAGACAAACGGGCTGGCTTTCCCGTCTTTCGGCGGGCGTGTGGTTTGCAGCACATTCAGCCCTTCGACAATGAGGATGTCCGGCCGGTCCACCTCCACCATCTGATCGGGCATCACATCATAGAAAAAGTGGGAATAGAGCGGAGCGCGCACCCGGCGCCGGCCGGCCTTGATCTCCGAAAGGAAGCGGACCAGCAACGGCAGATCGTAGCTTTCGGGGAAGCCCTTCTTGCCCATCAGCCCTTCACGCTTGAGTACGGCATTGGGCAGAAGAAAGCCATCGGTGGTCACAAGGTCCACCTTTGGGGTGTTGGGCCAGCGGGCCAGAAGAGCCTGAAGCAGGCGCGCCGTGGTGGATTTTCCCGCCGCGACGGAACCGGCAATGCCGATGATATAGGGCATTTTGCCCTCGCCATCCGGCATCTCCCCGCGCGCATCCCCCGCAGGCTGGCCAAGAAAGTAGCTCATGGCCCGGAACAGCTTTTGCGTCGCCGCCACATAGAGTGACAGCAGGCGCGAGAGCGGAAGATAGATCTCCTCCACCTCGGCGAGGGAGAGATGGGCGTTCAACCCCTCCAGCCGTGTGACCTCCTCTGGCGTGAGGGTCATGGGGGTATCACGGCGGAGTTCAGCCCATTGCGCACGCGAAAAGGTGCGGTATGGCGACAGGCTGGGATCGTGGGGCTGATCCATGGCGGGGCCTCGCGGGTCAGGCGACCTGAGTGGGTATCAAGCGTGAGGGCGACTGGCCTTTTCCGCCAGGCCGGACTGGCCGGTGCGGCGGGCAAGCTCGTCATGGATGGCGGAAAGAGGAATGTTGCGGGCCTTCAGTACCACCATGAGGTGATAGAGCAGATCCGCACTTTCCGAGACCACGGCGGCGTCATCGGCGCTGACGGCGGCGATGACGGTTTCCACGGCTTCCTCACCCAGTTTCTGGGCGCATTTGCCAATGCCCTTGTCCAGCAGGCTGCGGGTGTAGGACTGGCTGGAATCGGCAGCCGCGCGGGCAGCAATAATGATTTCAAGCTCAGAAAGGGTGAAAGTGTCGCTCACAATGGTGCTCCTGAAAAGGCGGCAGGCCCACACGCCCCGCGCCGTCCGCCCAGGCGGAGCGGGCGCGGTGGCAGCATGGCGCGCGGCACGTTTCTACACATCCAGCCGCACCGGCAGGCCGGCCTCGGCCAGATGGGCCTTGGCTTCGCCAATGGTGTAGGTGCCAAAATGGAAGATGGAGGCAGCCAGAACCGCCGCGGCTCCGCCATCGCGGATGCCTTCCACCAGATGATCGAGATTGCCGACGCCGCCGGAGGCGATCACCGGCACGCTGACGGCATCGGAAATGGCGCGGGTCAGGGCGCAGTCAAAGCCAATGCCGGTGCCATCGCGGTCCATGGAGGTGAGCAGGATTTCACCTGCGCCCAGATCCACAACCTCCCGTGCGAAAGTGATGGCGTCGATACCGGTGGGCTTGCGCCCGCCATGAGTGAAGATTTCCCAGCGGTTCGGCTCACCTTCCGCACTGACCTTCTTGGCATCGATGGCCACCACGATGCATTGCTGGCCGAACTTTTCCGCCGCCTCGCCCACAAAGGCGCGGTTATTGACGGCGGCGGTGTTGATGGAAACCTTGTCTGCCCCGGCATTCAGCAGGGCGCGCACATCTTCCACCTTGCGCACGCCGCCACCAACGGTGAGCGGCATGAAGCACTGTTCCGCCGTGCGTTGCACCACATCCAGAATGGTGCCGCGATCCTCATGGCTGGCGGTGATGTCGAGGAAGGTCAGTTCGTCGGCCCCGGCCGCATCATAGGCGCGGGCAATTTCCACCGGGTCGCCAGCGTCACGCAGGTCAACGAAATTGACCCCCTTCACGACGCGCCCATCCTTCACATCCAGACAGGGGATGACACGAACCTTCAGCATGGCAGTTCCTCAGCGGCCGGCGACGAGGGCCAGAGCCTCGCGCGGGTCCAGCCGGCCATCATAGAGTGCACGGCCGGAAATAGCGCCTTCCAGCTTCGCCGCACGCGGCTCCAGCAGGGCTTCCACATCCTTCAGCGAGGCCAGCCCGCCGGAAGCGATGACCGGAATGGAAATGGCTTCCGCCAGCGCGATGGTGGCATCCATGTTCAGGCCTTTCAGCAGGCCATCGCGGGCGATATCTGTATAGATGATGGCGGAAACGCCGACATCCTCGAAGCGTCGGGCGATATCCACGGCGGCAAGGTCCGAGGTCTCCGCCCAGCCTTCCACGGCCACGCGGCCATCGCGCGCATCCAGCCCCACGGCCACCTTGCCGGGGAAGGCGCGGGCGGCTTCGGTGACGAATTGCGGGTCGCGCACGGCAGCGGTGCCGAGAATGACGCGGTTGACGCCCTTGGAGAGCCAGGCTTCCACAGTCGCCATGTCACGAATGCCGCCACCCAGCTGCACGGGGATGGAGACGGTTTCCAGAATGCGCTCCACGGCGGCGGCATTCACCGGCTTGCCGGCAAAGGCGCCATTCAGATCCACCAGATGCAGATAGTGGAAGCCGAGGGTTTCAAATTCCTCGGCCTGCGCGGCAGGGTCGCGGTTGAACACGGTGGCGCGTTCCATGTCGCCCTGTTCGAGGCGCACGGCGAGGCCGTCCTTGAGGTCGATGGCCGGAAAGAGAATCACGGTTGCCACTTCAGAAAATTGGCGAGCAGCGCCAAGCCCAGGGCCTGGCTCTTCTCGGGGTGGAACTGCGTGCCGGCGACATTGTCGCGGGCCACGATTGCGGTAATGGGGCCGCCATAATCGGTGGTGGCCACAAGGTCTTCCGCGTCTGCGGGTTTCAGCTGGTAGGAATGCACGAAATAGGCGTGCTGTCCCTTGTCTCCGGTGCGAATGCCGGCCAGCAGCGGGTGGGGGCGCACGGGGGTGATGGTGTTCCACCCCATATGCGGCACTTTCAAGTGCGGGTCCGAAGGCTGGATGCGGTCCACCTCGCCGCGGATCCAGCCGAGCCCTGCGGTTACGCCATGTTCGCGCCCGCGTTCGGCCAGAAGCTGCATGCCCACGCAGATGCCGAGAAAGGGCCGGCCCTTCTGCCGCACGGCCTCCGTCATGGCCTCCACCATGCCGGGCACGGCGTCGAGGCCGGCGCGGCAATCGGCGAAGGCACCGACGCCGGGCAGCACCACACGGTCTGCCTTGCGCACCATTTCAGGGTCGTCCGTCAGCACCACGTCGCAGGGGCCGAGCCCTTCAGCCTCGCTCGCCGCGCGTTCCATGGCCTTGGCTGCGGAATGCAGATTGCCGGATTTGTAATCAATGATGGCGACGATCATGCGCCGGAACTCCAGATCACGTCAGGCTCCCGATGACGTAGGGCTCTGCTGCACCCTGCGGGGAAGAGGGGGCCGGGCGCGGAGATGTTGCGGTGGCGGAAGCAGGGGAAGGCGCGCTCATGGCTGGCAGGTCTGCCGATGCCGATGCAGGCTGCATGGCGCGCCGGGGGGCTGGGGGCGGTGCGCTTGGGGGCGCATCCCAGTATTTGAAGAAACGCCGCTCCGCCATTTCGCGATTCGGGGCGGTGATGACGGCTTCTTCTTCATAGCCGTGCCGTTCCAGCTTGCGGAGGCGCAGTGTGGATAGCTCGAAGGCGAACAGCAGGCTGATGCCAAGCATGGCGAGGCCCGGCACATCTTCCGGCAGATTGGCGAGGCCGGATGAGACATTCACGAGGATGGTGGCGGCAACATACACCGCCAGCCCCAGCCACAGCCGGTGCCATAACAGCATGACGGGTGTGAACAAAAGGGTGAGCCAGGAGAAGCTGTCCCGCACGAAGACGACATCTTCTGCCGCCTGCGCGGCCTGCTGCGCCGGTGTGTGGGGCGCAACCTTCCCCGCTGCTTTCCCGTTTGTTCGGGACAGGACGATCCAGCTGGACATCGCCGTTCCTAATTGCCGAGGGCACCCTTGGTGGAGGGGATTTCGCCAGCGGAGGCCGGGTCCATCGCCACTGCCGCACGCAGAACGCGCGCAAGCCCCTTGTAGCAGCTTTCGGCGATATGGTGCGAATTCACCCCATACAATGTTTCAATATGCAGGGTGACGCCGGCATTCATCGTGAATGCCTGGAAGAATTCGCGCACCAGTTCGGTATCATAGGTGCCGATCTTCTGGGTGGGGAATTCCGTACGGAAGACGAGGAAGGCGCGGCCGGAAATATCAATGGCGGCGCGCGTCAGTGTCTCGTCCATGGGCATCAGGCAATCGGCATAGCGGGTAATGCCGCGCATATCGCCCAGCGCCTGCTTCACGGCCTTGCCCAGCACGATGCCCACATCTTCCGTGGTGTGGTGGTCATCAATGTGCAGGTCGCCAACGGCCTTGATGGTCAGGTCCATCCGACCATGGCGCGCGAGAGCATCCAGCATGTGGTCAAAGAAACCAATGCCGGTGGAAATATCGCTCTTGCCGGTGCCGTCGAGATCAACGGATACGGAGATCCGGGTTTCCTTGGTCTCGCGGACGATCTGTGCCTTACGCATGGAATGCCTCCAGAAGACCTGCTTCTATCAGCATCAGGGGTATGATGCCATATGGCGGGACGATGACAGGCGCGAATCTGCTGAAATTGTCGAATTGCAAACAGTTTGAAGGCCCGTCATGGCCGGATGAGGGGCGCAAGCCTGGTGCGGATGGCTGCAAGGCGTGCGTCGCGCAGGGCGTCATCCATGGGTTCGCGTACCCCCACGCCGAACACTGGGCCGGGCCATGCGGCATCTCCCGCATCGCGGGCGACAAGATGCACATGAAGTTGTGGCACCATATTGCCCAGCGCCGCCACATTCAGCTTGGCGCAGCCGGATGCTGCCTTCAGCGCCGCTCCGGCTGCGGACATTTCTTCCATCAGCAAGGCGCGGCCTTCGGCGTCGAGATCCATGATTTCCACCAGCCCGGCCTGACGAGGCGCCAGCACCAGCCAGAAGAAACGGGCGTCATTCACAAGGCGCACATGGCACAGTTCCAGATCCGCAACCATGGGGCCATCCGCCTCAAGGCGTGGGTCGAGTGTGAACGGTTCTGGCTTGTGCTGCATGTTGGCATTCCGGTTGCTGGGTTGGGTTCGGGGCGGCAGAATAAGCCATTGGCGGGCGATATTCAGCCGGATATGGGTATGGGAGCGTCAGATGCTGGGGAGGGTTGCGCGGGCCTTGCTTGCACCTGCCGCGTCAATCCCGTAAGACGCATGGGTAAACGCCCCGGACCAAAACCGGGGCTTTGCTTTGTTCGCGCGGGCCGATGTGACCCGCGCCGCGCGAGGAGGCATTCAAGCCGTGGCCAACGTTGTTGTGGTGGGCTCCCAGTGGGGCGACGAAGGTAAGGGCAAAATTGTAGACTGGCTCTCTGAGCAGGCGGATGTGATCGTCCGCTTCCAGGGCGGTCACAATGCCGGGCATACTCTGGTTATCGGAGGTGTCACCTATAAACTGTCGCTGCTGCCATCGGGCGTTGTGCGACCTGGCAAGCTTTCTGTTATCGGTAATGGCGTGGTTCTGGACCCGCAGGCGCTGGTGGATGAGCTGGAACGGCTCGCCGCGCAGGGCGTCGTGATCGGGCCGGAGCGTCTGCGCATTGCCGAAAATGTGCCGCTCATCCTGCCGCTGCACCGTGAGCTGGATGCCCTGCGCGAAAGTGGCAGCGCCGGCACCCGCATTGGCACCACCAAGCGCGGCATTGGCCCGGCCTATGAGGACAAGGTTGGCCGCCGTGCCATCCGCCTTGTGGATCTGGTGGATGCCGAAGCCCTGCCTGCCAAGGTGGAGCGTCTGCTCTCCCATCATAATCTGCTGCGCCGCGGGCTTGGCATGGAAGAGGTGAAGGCGGGCGATCTGGTCGCTGAACTTCTGGCTATCGCGCCGAAAATCCTGCCCTTTATGGATCGGGTGTGGGAACTGCTGGATCGCGCCCGCCAGGATGGCAAGCGCGTGCTGTTTGAGGGCGCGCAAGGCGCACTGCTGGATATTGACCACGGCACCTATCCGTTCGTCACCTCCTCCAACACGGTGGCGGGTTCGGCAGCAAGCGGCACGGGCATTGGTCCCGGCTCGCTGGATTATGTGCTGGGCATCACCAAGGCCTACACCACCCGCGTGGGCGAGGGCCCGTTCCCGACCGAGCTGAAGGATGCTGATGGCGAGCGCCTCGCCACCCGCGGTCGTGAGGTGGGCGTGGTGACGGGTCGGGCCCGGCGTTGCGGCTGGTTCGATGCCGTTCTGGTGCGCCAGACGGTGCGTACATGCGGCATCAAGGGTATCGCCCTGACCAAGCTGGATGTGCTCGACGGGTTTACTGAACTTAAAGTATGTGTCGGTTATAAGGTGGATGGTCGCGAAGTGGACTATCTGCCGGCCGAAAGCGGTGCCCAGGCCCGCGCGGAACCCATCTATGAAACCATGGAAGGGTGGCAGGAATCCACGGCAGGCGCCCGTTCCTGGGTGGATCTGCCGGCTGCGGCCGTCAAATATGTGCGGCGCGTCGAGGAGCTGATCGGCTGCCCGGTGGCCGTGTTGTCCACGAGTCCTGAACGGGATGACACGATTCTCGTGCACAACCCGTTCCAGGACTGAAGGGAGCCCTCGGGCCCGAAAGCGAAGCAGCAGCACCCATGGCTGACTATTATCCGCTTCTCGTCCGCGCGATTTCGAGCCTGCCGCAAAATTCTGCGGAAGCTCGGCGCGCGGTGTTCGACCGGGCGCGTGCAGCCCTTCTCAAGCAGTTGCGGAGCGTCAGCCCGCCCCTGCCTGAAGGAGAGATCACGCGTGAACGGCTTTCTCTCGAAGAAGCCATTCGTCGCATCGAAGCGGACTTCGCTGCCCAGGATAATGAAAACCCCGATGAGGAGCTGGATGCGGATGCCGCCAGTGACGAATCGGGGGGAGAACCTGCATCCTCCGGCGAGGCTGTAAGTGGCGAGAAGGCCGATGTGCCTTCTTCCGGGCATGATGTGCCCGCCAATCTTCGCCAGGCCGATGATGAACCCGCCGCTTCGCCTGAAGACGCGGTCGATCATGCGCCGCCGGATGGTGCTTCTGGTGAAAATGCGCCAAAGGGCGGTGCTGTCGGCGTTAATGCTGCCGGGCCTCTGCCGCGAGGTCAGGTGCGCAGTCGCGATGCCGCGCGCGAAGCTGGGCTGCGTCCGGGGCTGAACCGTACCGAAAAACCGGCTCCCTCCTGGAAGAAGCCGGCCCTCTGGGCGCTGTTGATCGTGGTGGGGCTGATTGTCCTTGGCCTCGTGGTGGTGAACAGCTCAGCCGTTCTGGAGCGTGAGCCCCAGACCGCAGAGGCCCCCGCCACCCCAGAAGCGCAGCCAGACCGGCCGAAGGATGCGGACCGGATGGCCGCCGCTGGTGACGCCAATGCGCGTCGCGCCCCCGATTCCGCACGCCAGCAGGCCGCCGGCACCCAGCGCGCCGTGTTGCTGGAGGAAAGCCCCGGTGGCAATACGCCACCCCAGAGCTTTGAAGGCACGGTGACCTGGAAGACGGAAACCTTCGAGGCGGGTCCCGGTCTGCCGCCTGAGCTGGGCGTGCGTGGCGTGGTGACCATCCCCGAGCGCCAGATTTCGATGGAGTTTGTTCTGCGCCGGAATACGGACCAGACCCTGCCTGCCTCGCACACCATTGAACTTGCCTTTGGTCTGCCGAAGGATTTCGCCTTCGGTTCCATCGCCAGCATTCCCGGCATTCGCATGAAGCCGACCCAGCAGGCGCAGGGTGTGCCATTGGCGGGGCTCTCTGTGCGGGTGAACCCCACGCTCTTCCTGGTGGGTCTTTCCACCGTGCCGGCTGAGCGCCAGCGCAACGTCACGCTGATGCAGCTTTATCCCTGGATTGATGTGCCGTTTGTGTATGAGAACAACAAGCGTGCGGTCATCCTGTTTGACAAGGGTGATATGGGCGAGCAGGCTTTCCATGAAGCCTTCGCATCCTGGGGAGAACTGGTGGAGCGCACACCGGAACCGCCACCTGCCCAGCAATAGTTCTGATGAATATAAAACGGCCGGATCTTTCAGATCCGGCCGTTTTTGTTTGGATCGTTCGGAGGGACTTCGGCCGCCGTGCTTTGTGCCTGATAGGCGTGGGCGTGATGGGCATGGGCGTGAAGCCAACGGCGCGTCATCTTATCCGGCGTATCCCGTCAGCTCTGCGATGGCGAGCGATGAGGCCATGCTTCACGGGACGATGCACCAGCTACTGGCTGCTGCCGTGTGCATTCGATCTTTCGGGCAATGAAGATATGGGGGCGTTTGTCTTGTCGCGGATGCGGGCCGGGAGGGTCGCAGAGCTTCTGCGCCTGTGTGGCCTGAGGTTGTTTCCCCTGTCTTCCACGTCAGATACGGGCATGGTGGCCGAAGATAAAGAGCCGGCCGGACCTTGCAGGCCCGGCCGGCGACAGATCACACGAGGCCAGTCGTGTAGTAGAGCCCGATGGCGAAGAAGACCGCCATGGTCTTGATGATGGTGATGGCGAAAATGTCTGGATAGGACTGACGATGCGTCAGGCCCGTCACCGCCAGCACGGTGATGACCGCACCATTCTGCGGCAGTGTATCCATACCGCCGGACGCCATCGCCACGATACGATGCAGCACTTCCATGGGAATGCCGGCTTCCGTGGCGGATTTCACGAAATGCTCACCCAAGGCTGCGAGCGCAATGCTCATGCCGCCCGAGGCCGAGCCGGTGATGCCTGCCAGGGTGGAGACGCTCACCGCCGCATTCACCAGCGGGTTGGGAATGGCGACCAGAGCCTCCTTCACCAGCAGGAAGCCCGGTAGTGTGGCGATGACCGCGCCAAAGCCATATTCCGAGGCGGTGTTGATGCCGGCCAGCATGGCGCCGGACACAGCCTGCTTGCTGCCCTCGGCCACCTTGTGGGCAATGGTGCTCCAGGCGGTGACGAGGATGAAGAGGATGCCGGCCACCAGCGCACCTTCCACCGCCCAGATGCCGACAACGCCGGAAATGGGGGTGATGAGCGGCTCTTTCATGCCAGGCATCATCACGGTGCTGGCATCGCCATACCAAACCGGAATCATGCGGGTGAGCACGAAATTGACGACACCGATCAGAATCAGCGGCGAAATGGCCAGAATGGGGTTGGGGAGATGGGCCCGATCCACCGGCTCGGGCTCGTTCAGCAGCGTGCCGGAGGCATAGCCTTCACCAGCCGCCACGCAACTGCGACGCCGCCAGTTGAGATAGGTGATGCCCAGCGCCAGGATGAAGATGGACGACACAATGCCCAGCGCCGGCGCGGCCCAGGTGGTGGTACCGAAGAAGGTGGTGGGGATGATGTTCTGAATCTGCGGGGTGCCCGGCAGCGCATCCATGGTGAATGAGAACGCGCCCAGCGCGATCACACCGGGAATGAGGCGCTTGGGAATCTCATTCTGCCGGAACAGTTCTGCCGCGAAGGGATAGACCGCAAACACCGCCACGAACAGCGAAACGCCGCCATAGGTGAGCAGGGCGCACACCACCACAATGACCAGAATCGCCTGATCCGCACCAATCCACTTGATGACAGCGGCGACAATGGCCTTGGAGAAGCCGGAAAGCTCAATGAGCTTGCCAAAGATGGCACCCAGCAGAAACACCGGGAAATAGTTTTTCAAAAAGCCGACCATGGCCACCATGAAGGTGCCGCTGAACATGGGCGCGACACTGGATGGCGAGGTCAGCAGCACCGCCCCCAGCGCAGCCACTGGCGCCATGATGATGACGCTGTAGCCGCGATAGGCGGCGAACATGAGAAATGCCAAGGCCGCCAATACGACGATCAATGCCATTGAGATCCTCCAGAAATGACGTGCAAGAGGGGGATGTGGTTTCGTGCTGGAACGTGTGAAGACGCATGCGCCTGAGCGGAAGGTTGGCGTCGCATGTGCGCGGCCCCTGTTCACATATGGAAGGTGGGGCGAAAACGGGCGGGGAGTATCCTTCTTTTCGGTTCAGGCCAGCATGCCATGCGCCATATGTGGCATGGCTGCCAATCCAGCGAAAGGGTGTCTCCCCCGTGTTCAGAGTATGGCAAGATATTATCTCGTCCTGCCGTTGCGGCATGTGAATACTGGATGGGGGAAGGTTGCGCTTTGTAATGCCACTGCCGGTCGCGTGCCGGGGTGTGCATATGTAAAGATGATCGGGCTTGCGCCAGCGCTTTGCTCTTGTGTCATGACCAGGCCATTGGCAGGGCAATATAAAACGCATAGTTTCCGCAACGCACAGGTCTTGTCCTGTTCGCTGTGCCGGGCAGGGCTCTCCCGCATGACAGGGGTTTCGTTCTGATGCGTATTCTGATGATTGGTTCCGGCTATGTCGGCCTTGTCTCTGGCGTCTGCTTCGCCGATTTCGGCCATGATGTGGTCTGTATGGACAAGGATGCGGCCAAGATCGAAGCGCTGAGGGCGGGGCGCATGCCCATTTATGAGCCGGGGCTGGATGCGCTGGTCGAAACCAATGTGAAGGCGGGTCGTCTATCCTTCACGACCGAGCTGGTTGAAAGCGTGGCGGAGGCGGATGTGGTGTTCATCGCCGTGGGCACGCCCTCACGCCGGGGCGATGGCCATGCGGACCTGTCTTATGTTTACGCCGCGGCGCGTGAGATCGCCGCTGCCGTGAAGGGTTTCACCGTGGTGGTGACAAAATCCACCGTGCCGGTGGGCACCGGCGATGAGGTGGAGCGGATCATCCGTGAAACCAACCCAGAGGCCGATGTGGCGGTGGTCTCCAACCCGGAATTTCTGCGGGAAGGGGCGGCCATCGAGGATTTCAAGAGGCCGGATCGTATCGTGGTCGGCCTGCATGATGCGCGCGCGAAAGAGGTGATGACGGAAGTTTATCGCCCTCTATATCTCAATCAGGCGCCCATGCTGTTCACCTCGCGGCGGACCTCCGAGCTTATCAAATATGCCGCCAATGCCTTCCTGGCGTTGAAGATTACCTATATCAACGAGATCGCCGATCTGTGTGAACAGGTGGGTGCGAATGTGCAGGAGGTGGCCCGTGGCATCGGGCTGGATGGGCGGATCGGCTCCAAGTTTCTGCATGCGGGGCCAGGTTATGGCGGCTCCTGCTTCCCCAAGGATACGCTCGCGCTGGTGAAGACCGCGCAGGATCATGACAGCCCGATCAGGCTGATTGAAACCACCGTATCTATCAATGAGCAACGCAAGGAGGCGATGGCGCGCAAGGTTGTGCGGGCCTTGCAGGGGGATGTGCGCGGAAAGCGGATCGCCATTCTGGGGCTGACCTTCAAGCCCAATACCGATGACATGCGCGACAGCCCCGCCATTTCCATCATCCGGTCCTTGCAGGACCATGGCGCGCAGATCGCGGCCTATGACCCGGAAGGCATGGAGAATGCCCGCAAGGTGATGGACAATGTGCTTTATGCTGAAGGCCCCTATGAGGCTGCCGAAGGGGCTGAGGCGGTTGTGATCGTGACCGAGTGGAACCAGTTTCGCGCGTTGGATCTGGCGCGGTTGAAGGGGCTGATGGGTCACCCTGTTCTGGTTGATCTGCGCAATATTTACCGCGCTGAGGAAGTCACCAGGCATGGCTTCGTGTATGAAAGCGTGGGCCGCCCCCAATAGGGCTGTCATGCGGTGGAAGAGCGGGCGAGGCGCTGGGCCTCGCCTTTTCTGTATATGGGCTCAGGCTGCGGGGGTGTCGGCGGTTGGCAGTTCCAGCCCCAGTGCCTTCATGCGTTCCGCCAGTTCCGGTGGCAGTTGCATGCCCTCCATTCTCAGCCCTTCGGCCAGATAGTGCAGAAAGTGCGGATTGTTGCGCCATTGCTGTTCGCGCACGAACAGTTCTGGATAGCGCTTGGGGTGTTTACGCATCAGCCGTGCATCCTTGATGAAGAAGCGGGAGCGTTCGGGCAGGCTTTCCCGCTCAATGGAGCGCAGATGCGGGGGATGATAGAGCCACGCCTCGCGTGAGAAAGGCACCGGCCCCATCTTCTCGATGCGCCAGCCCAGATCCGTATCTTCACGGAAGTGCGGGTTTTCAAAGCCGATGTCAAAGCCGCCAATGGCCTGGAACACATCGGCGCGCACGAACAGGTTCGCTGTCATGAAGCCTATGCCTTCCATGCCCTGATTGGTCACGGGGCGATAGGCGGGATCATGCACCTTGTCAGAGAGAATGAGCCCTTCCAGCCCGGCAATGTCTTGCGTCTCGAAGCGTCCGGCGGCTGCGGCCAGCCAGCCGGGCGGGGGCTGGGTATCATCATCGGTGAAGGCCAGAATCTCGCCGCTGGCCAGAAGGGCCCCGGTATTGCGGGCGGTGACAGCGCCGCGCACATCACTGTGCACATAGGCCAGATCAAGGCCGAAATCCTCCTGTGCGCCATCCCACGGGGCGGCGCTCTGGTCGATCACGATTACCTCGAAGTCGCGATACTCCTGCCGTGCGAGGCGCTGGATGACATCACGCAGCATGTCATGGCGCTCATAGGTGGGAATGATGACAGAGAATTTCGGCCGGGCCTTGCCTGTACCCGGCTTCGCCATCAGCCCCGGCCGGGTCATGGCCTTGTGCTGGCGCGTGATCATGCGGCCGAGATTGCGGGAAATGCGTTCCCATGAATAGAAGCGGCGCACCTGTTCCAGCGCATTGGCGCGCAGGCGGGTGCGCTCCTGCGCACTTTTCGCCACGCGGGCGACAGCTTGGGCAAAGGCTGGCCCGCTGGCAACCAGAAAGGCTTCCGCAGAAGTATCAATACCGCGTGCGCCGATGGGCGTGGCGATGGTGGGCAGGCCGCAGGCCATGAATTCCAGCATCTTGATATTGGTGCCGGAGCCGCTGAACATCGGGTTTACCGCCATATCGGCGGCGGCGAGCCAGCAATCCTTGTCTTCTTCGGAGAGGCGACCGGTAATGGTGAGATTGGCCGGGCTGCTCTCCGGCTTTTCAAGCCCTTCACCTACCCCGCCGGCCACCACAAAATGCACCTGAGGCAGTTTGGGGGCGAGGTCATGGATGATAAAGTGGGCGGCTTCCACGTTCGGTTCATAGGCGCTGCCGAGGAAGATGGCGAGCGGCTTTGGCCCCAGCTTCAGCCGGGCTTTTGCAGCGGTGCGCCCGTTTGCATCCACCGGCGGATTGCGCTCGGTGAATGCGCCATTGGGCACAATGCGGGTTCGGGCGGGGGAGGTGCCGAACAGGCGGGTGAAGGCGCGGGCGTCATCGCCCGAGCAGGCCAGAACCAGATCCGCCGTCTGGCACAGCATGCGCTCGATGCGCACCACCTCCCGCACAATCTGCGTGCCGGTGCCACCATCATCCAGCAGCTTCATGCGCAGGATGCTTTCCACATTGTGGGAGTCATAGATTACCAGCTGGCGGCTGCGATCCAGCAGGTCCGCCGTTGGAGGGTAGAGCCAGGGGTGGGAATAGATCACCACATCGGCCTGGGTGACGGCCTGACGGGTGCGCTCCAGATATTCCGGCGAAAGATCCACTTGGGTGTGAAAGGCGGAATCAATCACCGTGCGGCCACTGGCGGCCTGAGACAGCTCGGATGCGGCGCGGAAATGCGCATCGGAAAGTGGCACCATCACCTCGCGCAAGGTGGGCGAAAGCATCTGGTCGCGCGGCTTTTCGCCCGGCCAGTCATAGGTGCCGACATAGGTGGCTTCGATATTTTCGCCCAGCCCGTGATACAGCCCCAGAAGACGCAGGCGGCCACCGCCCACGGGCGGATCAATGGGTTGCATGTCCAGAATGGTGACGCGCAGCATATCCGCCCTCTTCACTTGGTCTGTGCCGTAAGAAAATCTGCATAGCCCAAAGCATTGCCCAGCCTTTGGGCCACATTCTGCCAGGTGATATGGGCGATGCTTTCACGCCCGGCAGTCCCCATGGCCGCGGCGCGGGCCGGGTTCGCCCACAGGGTTTCCATGGCGCGGGCCAGCGCGGTGGGCTCCGGCGCGCAGACAAGGCCGGTTTGTCCATCGCGCACAATATTGGCAGGCTCACCGCTGTCATGCACCGTGATGACAGGGGTGCCGGAGTGAAATGCCTCGAAGGTGATGAGCCCCATATCCTCGCGCATGGGCACGAAGAGAGCCGCGCGGGCATTGGCGTAAAGATCCGCCAGTTGCTGGTCGCTCACCCGCCCCAGAAACGTGATGCGCGGATCGCCCCCGGCCTCGGCATGAAAACGGGCGGCATCCTCGCCATCACCGGAAATCAGCAGGCGGGCGGATATATCGCTCTGGCGCAGGGCGGCGATGGCCAGCCCCACGCGTTTCCAGCGATGCAGGCGGCCGGGCAGGAAGAAATAGTCCGCCTTGCCCTCATGCAGCCCGCCAAGAGTGGTGGGGTGGTGGACAATCTCCTGCGCCTCCAGCCCATTATAGAGCTTCAGCCGGTCTGATACTTCCTGCCCGATGGCAAGCAGCTTGCGGGTGCGGGGCGCGCGCAGCAGGGCGGTATCCAGAAGTTGGATAACATGGCGCTGGGCGCGTAACTCTTCACTGGGTTCGGGAAATTCCAGATCGAACATGTCATAGAAGACCCGCATGGTATGTTGCAGGTAGCAGACATGGTTCGGGTGGCGCAGCGCATAGGAAGGCGCCTTGGAACTGATGACCCCGTCAAAGCGGGACAGGTCGAGATCATAAAAGCGCAGATAGGAGCGCTGAATGGCCTCGAACGAACTTTCATCACTGGGTACGGCCACCAGTTCGGCGTCAAAGCCGGCATCGCACAGGGCCTGAGTTAGCCCCACAAAGAAGCGCTCCGCCCCGCCCAGTTCTCCGCGAGCGGAACCGGCGGCCACCATGGCCAGTTTCGGCTTGCCGGACATGGCCTCACCCCTGACTGGCGCTGGAGCGCGGGGAAGATGCGGCCTCGACCTCGGCGCGGATGCGGCTCATCAGGTCATCCAGCTCGGCTTCGCTGAGCTCGCTGGCTCCGGCGACGCTGCGCCAGGCCGTGAAGGGGCGCGGGCTGGCCTCTGCAACCAGCTGACGCGCCACGGAGGGGGCATGATGCGCACCGGGCAGGGCAAGATAGGCCGGCCCCAGCATCCATTGTTGCATCCAGTCGCGCGGTTCACCGCTGGAGCGCACCACCCAGCCGCGAAACAGGCTGCGGGGCTTGCCATTGGCGTGAAAGAGCGTCTTGCGCAGGGCGCGGACGGGGCGTCCATCCCGCCGGAACAGCAGACGCCCGAGGGCGGAGCGCTTGCGATACATCATTTCATCCGCCTGCCATCGTGTTGCGGTCTCCAGCGCGGCATGCATCCGCGCCAGTTCCTGTTCGAGAAAGGCCAGCCGCACCTGGGTGGTGCCCTGAACGGCAATCTGCTCGTTCCGCACCTCGCCCAGCTGGCGCTCCAGCCCGTCCAGATGGGCCTTCTGCCCTTCATGCAGGAGGGAGAGGGCGGGGAAGCGCCCATCCAGCGCGCGCTCATCCTTCAGGGCAGCCGCCAGCCAGGCGTTGCTGTCAATGCTGTTGAAATCCCCGAAATGGTTCAGGGAAATGCGCAGCCGGCTGCTCTTGTGCGGTGGTGAGGGCGGGTGCGGGAGGGGCTGGCCACCCAGAATTTCGGCCCAGAAGCCAACACCAAGACAGGCTTCACCAATGCCGACATAGCCCGGCCCGGCCAGCGCGCCATTTTCATTTTCCCCGGCCAGCGGGCACAGCGGAGGCAGCAGTCCTTGCGCCGCCTTGCCGAAACAGGTGGCTTCCTGCGCCTGATCTCCGCTCAGGCTGAGTGTGCTGGAGATGTGTGGGTGCGCCAGAAGCGTGTAGAGCGGCTCTCGCCGTTCTTCAGCCCCAATGCCCCATTGTTGCAGAAGAGACAGATCCGCGCCTCCGGGGCGCGCCGCACTCTCCAGCATCGGGCGATAATAAATCTTGCCTTCGGGGTGCCGGGCCTTGTGGGCGTCCACGGCCCGTAGCAGCGGTTCGCGAAAATCTTCCAGCGTGGCATGGGCCCGCTCTCCCGCAAGAGGGATGTCTGGAGCACTTTCCAGAATGAGGAGGCTTTCAGGCGCCGGGGTAAAACTGCTGCGGGTGATGGCTGCTGCCCCGGCGAGCCCGGCCATCATCCGCAGATCATCATGGCGGATGGCATGACGGGCCAGCTTTTCATTCAATTCCGCGCTCGAGCCCCGAAAGGCCAGCAGCAGATCATCCAGAAAGCCCGCCGGATGCAGGCGGATATTCAGCACGTGTGCGCTCTGCTTCAGCAGCGCCTGTTCCAGTATGGGCGGCAGGGCGAACCCGATGATGAAAGCGCCGGCGAAATGGCGCGCGACAAGAGCATCCAGCGCGGCGGTGCTTTCGGTACGGCCCTGAAGCGCGGCCCAGCCTTCACGCGCCGGCGGCAGGGCGAGATCATCATAAATCGCGCCGATATCATCATCGCCCAGAATATGGGCCGCAGCTGAGCCCATGCCCCAGCCGATGGTCGCCGCAGCGTGCCCGGTTGCGCGCTCCACCTGCCAGCCAAACAGCCTCGACAGCCACATCATGCGCCCTGCATCTGCCGATACGAACCGATTTGGGGCGGGCCTGAGAAAATCGCCGGTGAAAATCACGCGGGAGGCGGTCTGGTTCATCATGTGCGGGGCAATCTGATTGCATTGCGGTTGTATTGCGGGTTCTCTTCCCGCAGGTGTCGGGATCAGGCCGCATGACGCGACATGAACAGGCGGGTGCAGCCAAACGGTTCTGCCGGATGTTCCAGACTCTGGCGCAGCGCCCTGCAAGACCGACGTATTACGTGTATGAATGTAATTTGCAAGCATAAGGTGGTGACAACAGCGGGGCCTCATGCGAATATGCAGCAAGAAGCAGGCAGGCTGTTGGCATGTGAATATGCTTCCCGTTTCTTCCGCAAAACAAGTATTGGCCCATCAGGCGCGGGATATTCCGGCGGGCGGGCGGACAGTAATTACTGTCATCAAATGTGGTGATGTGTGAAGCACATGTCGGATGTCAGGATTTCGCCGGATATTCTTGCTGAGCGCTTGAGGCAGGAGGCGCATCGTCTGCCTGCTTCGGTGTCACGTTCTATGGCGGCTGAGCTGCGCGGGCCGGTTGTATCCGCACCCGCGGCGCCCCATGAAGAGAGACCTGATGATTGCGCGGCCCCCTCTGCGCCTGTGCGCAGGCGTTCCGTGCATGAGATATTGAAAAATCTGCCTGGCACTCGCCCCATCCGGGAATGGAACCGTCGTCGTCGCGCGCGTCGTCGCCTGAAACGGGATCTGGCGCGGGGGATGTCGGGTCCGTTGCCGGCGGGTGGTGCGGCCATGCCGGCCAGCGCCCCGCCTGTAGACCTTTCCCCCGCAATGATGGCGCAGGCGCAGGCCGCCTTACCCCTGTTGCTTGATGTTGTTGGGTGCAAGGGCCCCGGCGGGAGGTCTGTCATCATTGTCGAGGGGCTGGCGGCTCCGGATATGTCCGGCATCTGGGTGTATCTGCTGGGGCGGGCGGGTCTTGCAACGGTGCGCCCGGAAGCCGGAGGAGAAGCCGCCCCGGTCAGCATTGCTCTTGCGACGACATATCTGCGCACCCTTCCATCAGCACAACAGGGCGGGCTGGTGTTTGCCGATCAGGCTGAGAATCTGGAGGCGGAGGCCGTGTCGTCCTTTCTGGCGCAGGCGCGGCAGACACTCATGTCCGGAGGCCTGTTGATTCTGGCGGGCATATCGGAAAATTCCGGTTCCGCCGTCATGGCGCAGGCTGAAAATCTTTTGTCACAGATGGCGGTGCATGGTTTCCAGCAAGGCGGCCTGCTGTGGCAGCAGGATTTTCCCGGTTATTATCTGCTGTTTGCGCGCTGTCCCTGAATATCACCTTTGAATGTCATCTTCCCCGCATTGCAACATTGCCGCCCAAGGCAGGAAGTCCACCGTGCTGTTTGCCGAGATTCACCGTCATTTCATCGCCCCGCATCTTTCCGGCGCTGTTGTCGATATCGCCAATGATCGTCTCACCCTGCTGTATGTGGGCCAGGGGGCGGATCATGCCATTGTGCTGGAGGCGTTCCATCGGTTGCAACGGCCGGGGGCTGTGCCGCTGCATCTCGTTCTGGCCGGGGCGGGTTCGGGAGTGGGGGAGCTCTCCGGTGCGGATGTCTCGGTGCATGAACAAGATGGCGTTGCGGGTGAGTCAACTTTCTGGCCACTGCTGGTGCAGGCCGGCCTTGTCATCTGGGATGGTTCGGATGAAGCGTTGCCCCATGCCCTGAAGGCCATGGGGGCGGATGTGCCGGTGGTCTGTCTGGCTCCGTCACGGGCCGGGGAAGGTTCTGCCTTGGCGCAAGGTATCCGCGCCGCAGGGCTGGAGGTGCAGGGCAGGACGCCGGAGCAGATCGCTGCGGCTGCGCGCGTGGTGCTGGAAGAGCCCTGGTTGCGGCGGGAGCTGGTGCGCCGCCAGCGCGCCTTTCTCGAAACGCTGGATATGGGGGAGCTGGAAGCCGCATTCGGCCCGCAGCCTGTAAGTGGTGCTGGCGACAACAGCCATATTGGCGGCTGGCGCATTGAAGGGCCGTTTGACAGTTCCTACAGCCTGGCCATCGTCAACCGCTCTCTGGCGCTGGAGTTGGAACGGCAGGGGGAGGATGTGGGGCTGGTGAGCATGGATGGCCCCGGCCGTCTGCCGCCCGACCCGGCCTTTCTGGCGGCAGAGCCGGAGGTGGAGCGGTTGTGGCAGCGCGCTGCGGCCATGGCCATGCCGGATGTGGTGACGCGGAACCTCTACCCGCCTTATGCGCTGGATATGCGCGGCCTGACCCGCCTGCTGAGCAATTATGCGTGGGAGGAGAGCGGCTTTCCGCCGGCCCATGTGGCGGCCTTCAATTCCTCTCTGAATCTCATCACCACCACCAGCCATTTCGTGACCAAGGTGCTGCGTGATAACGGCGTGCGTGTTCCCATCGCCATGGTGGGCAACGGCATTTTTGAACTGCCTTGTGAACTGCCGCGACAGCAGGGGGGGCAGCCGGCGCGCGATGCCGCCATTTATCGCTATCTGCACATTTCCTCCTGCTTCCCGCGGAAGGGCGTGGACGCCTTGCTCGCGGCATGGGCGCGCGGTTTCAGCCGGCATGACAAGGTGGAACTGGTCATCAAGACCTTCCCCAATGAACATAATGATGTGGCCGGACAGATCGAGGCATTGCAGCGGGATTATCCCGAGCTGGCGCCTATTCACCTCATAGAGAAGGATCTCGACGAGGCCGATATTCACGCGCTTTATGCGGATGCGGATGCGGTGGTGTGCCCGGCCCGAGGGGAGGGGTTTGGCCTGCCGATGGCCGAGGCTCTGGCCCATGGCAAGCCGGTTGTTACCACCGGCTTCAGCGGCCAGCGCGATTTTTGCACCCCGGAAACCGCATGGTTGTGTGATTTCAGCTTTGACTGGTCCCGCGCGCATCTGGGCGTGACAGCTTCCGTATGGGCGGAGCCCGATGTGGATTCCCTGATCGCGAGCATGAAGGCCGTGCGCGCCGCCCCGGCGGCGGAAGTGGCGGTGCGTGTAGCGAAGGGGCAGGCCCTGCTGCATGAGAATTATCGCTGGCCGGTGGTCGCCAGCAAGACACGCACGGCTGTTGCCGCGCTGGAGCAATTGGATTGTTCTGTACTGCGTCTGCCGAAAATTGGCTGGGTCTCCACCTGGAACACGCGCTGCGGCATCGCCACCTATTCCGAAGCCTTGACGCGGGATATTCCGCCAGAGCGCCTTGCCCTGTTCGCCAATCGTAATGCGGTTCTGGAAGGGCCAGACGCCCCGAATGTGCACCGTTGCTGGACACTGGGCTGGGTGGCGGATGATCTGGAAGAGCTTTATGCCGCCCTTCGCGCCGAAAAGGTGGAGGCGCTGGTTCTCCAGTTCAATCTCAGCTTCTTTCCGCTGGAGGCGCTGTGCCGGCTGGTGGAACGGGTGGAGAAGGATGGTGTGCCCGTCTTCCTCTGCTTCCATTCCACCATGGATGTGGAGCGGCCGGTAGAAGCAGGCGGTGGCTGGCTGCGTCTGGGGGAAGGGCGGCAGAGCCTTGCCCGCGCCACGCGTATTCTGGTGCATTCCGCCAGTGACCTGAACCGCCTGAAAGCCATCGGGCTGGTGGAGAATGTCACGCTGCTGCCCCATGGCTTGCCCGAACCTTTCGCCGGTGACCGGGGGCAGATGCGGCACGCTCTGGGGCTGGAGGGGCGCACGGTTCTGGCGACCTTCGGTTTTCTTCTGCCGCACAAGGGGTTGCGCGAGATCATCCTTGCGGTGAAGCGGATGCGTGTCTCCCGGCCGGATCTGCACCTTCTGATGCTGAATGCGCTTTATCCGGCCGATGTCTCGCGCGCGGAACTGGCAGCCTGTCAGGCGCTGGTGAAAGCCGAGGGGCTGGAAGACTGCGTGACCATTGTCAGTGATTTTCTGGAGGATGAAGACATCATGGCCCGTCTCTCGGCGGCGGATGTGATTGTCTATCCCTATCAGAACACACAGGAATCGGCGAGTGGTGCGGTGCGGCTGGGGCTGGCTTCGGGCACGCCGGTGGCTTGTACGCCCCTGCCCATCTTCGAGGATGTCGCGCCCATCACCCGCACCTTGCCGGGCATCTCGCCGGATGAACTGGCGGCCGGGCTTTCCGACATGCTGGCGGATCGCGAGGCGTTGGCCGAGCAGGCAGAGAGGCAGGCGCAATGGGCCGCGCAGATTATCTGGCCGGTGATGCGCAATCGCGTCGAGGGCATGATCCGCGGCCTGTTGCTGGATCGGCAGATGGTGCGTTTTGGCGCGCCTTTCGTCCCCGCCTCTGCTGCATCTGCGGAACCGCACACACCCTGTCTTATTCACCGCCCTGCTCTCACGCCCCGACAGGCGCATTATATTTTCGAGGGGATGGCGCATGTGGAGGGCTGGGGCATCAACGCCTTTCTGGCCCAGTGCCTTGTGGTGCTGGATGGGGCGCAGAAAGACGCCGGCCTGACAGGCGCGCTGTTCGAGCTGGGTGTACACCATGGCAAGACCACGGCGCTTCTGGCCATGTTGGCCGGCGCGGAAGATGCGGTGGTGGCGCTGGACCTGTTCGAGGGCCGGCAAGATGAGAATATCGACCATAGCGGGCAGGGCAACCGCGCCCTTTTTGATGCCCATATGCAGGCTTGGGCCCCGGAGGTGGAGGTGCAGGCCATCACGGCCAACAGCCTGTCATGTGATCTGGCGACTGTGCCAGCGCTCGCTGCCGGCATCCGCCTCGCCCATATTGACGGGGCGCATTATGTCGAGGCCGTGCTGAAGGATCTGGCGCAGGTGGAAGGGCTGCTCTGCCCCGGTGGAATTGTGGTGATGGATGACTTCATGCATTCCGGTTTTCCGGGCGTGAATGAGGCCTGCAATCTCTATTTCAGCCGAGGGCTGGGGGCATTGGTTCCGCTGGCCATGGGCCAGAACAAGCTTTTTCTCACCACGCCAACCCATCTGGAGCGCTGGCAGGCGGCGCTTCAGTTACAACTGGTTGCGCCAGTGGGCAAGAAGGTGAGCTTCTATGGTCACATAGTATTGTGTCTGGATGCGCACTGAGGAAAAACGGCCCGCCTTCTGTGCGGGCCGCCGGTTTCTTCCGCTTCAGCCCGCCGGTTGATCCAGCAACCGGCGCACCCGTTCGGCGACATTCTGCTGAAAGCGCTCAAGCGTGAATTGCGCGACATAGGCTTGCGCAGCTTCATCAAAGGCGGCAAGGCTGGTAAGGCCCTGATCCAGCGGCAGAAGGGCTGCCTGCGGATCTGCAAAGGCTGCGGGCAGCCCCTGCATGATGGCCAGAAGCCCGTCCTCCAACCGGAGCATGTCTCCAGCCGGGCTCATACGGCCAAGGCCGTTGGCGATATAGCGCAGATTATAGGCATCATATCCCACCGGAATCAGCCCGGCCCGCAAGCCTTCGATCACCGGCTTGCAGAAACCTTCATGATAAGAGGGGATCACCAGCATGTGGCTTTGATGATAAAGCCGCTCCAGCTCTTCATCGCTGGCTGTGCCCACAATTTCCACCTGCTGCTGGAGCCCGGCTTCTGCAATCGCGTTCTTGACGTGTTCGAGATAGGCGCTGTCGGACCAGTCCAGATTGCCGACAATACGCAACCGAAACGCGGGCGCGCCGCGCGCCACCACGCCCCTGAGTGCGGCTATGAGGTCCAGCACGCCCTTGGAGTGCACCACCCGGCCGACAAATAGCAGTTCAAGCCGTTCAGGTTCGGGCTTGGAGGCCAGCGTTTTCAAGGAGGGACTATCAACGGCAAGGGGTATGATGTGAATGCGGGTGCTGTCAAAATCGCGCGCATACAGCTCATCGGCATTGACCTGGCTGACGGGCCAGATCTCATCCACGCGACGGAAATTTTCCATCTGCCGCAGGGATTTTGCGATTAGCTTATGATGCGCTTCCGGTACGAAGCGGGCCGGCGTAACATTATGGAAGAACACGGCCTGCCGGGCATGGCCATTGCCCATCACCATGGCATCGAACAGATTCACATGGATGCCGAAATGATAGATGATCAGATCCGCTTCCAGAAAATCATCGTCCAGCAGCAGGTCCGAGAGGTCGCCGGCGCTTTTCCAGTTCATGCCCGGCACATCGCAGCGCCACGACGTGATCTTCACATCCAGATCCGGCATGGCGGAAAGCGCGTGGAAGGTTTCGCAGACTGATGTGGAGATGGCGTCGAACCGGGTGACGGAGGGCACCACGATCAGGGCCTTTTTTCGGGCCTGGGCTTGTTGGGTGTCAGCCGGCATGGGGGTGGAGGCGGTCTCGCATGTGGTCATGGTGCGTCCCGCTCCTGCGCAGGCTGGGAGGCGTGCGGGGCGGCGAGTTCCTGACGCAGCATTGTTATATTATGCTCCAGCTCCACCACATGGGCGACGGCTTCTACAAAAGTGGGGCTGTGAATGCGCCATCCCTTTTCCAGCCGGTGCAACTGTGCGCCAAGATGCTGCACTTGCTCCTGAACTTGCACCATCTGGCCTTCCAGCGTTCCGGCGCGGCGATAGAGCTCCTGCTCGGTATGGGCGGAACGGGCATCCAGCGCATCAAGGCGCGCGCGCAATTCTGCTTCCAGCGGGGCGACGCGCCGTTCCAGCATTTTCTCGAAGGGACGCCAGACCGGCCGCAGAATCCACACAAGACTGTCTCGCAGGGTCGTTTTCACATCTGCCTCCTGTCTTGCATGTGCGATGGGCCGGGTCTGGTGCGGGTGGTGGCTGAGCCTGCGGGCGCCAATTGTGAAAAGCGCGGCCCGCTATGAAAAGGAGGAGCCTGAGGGGGGGAGTGAGAAAGGCTCCATGTCATCATGACAGTGCCGGGACGCTCTGAAGCGTGCCCGGCACATGTGGTGTTTGGAGCGTCGATGGATCAGCCCAGATGAGGATAGGCGAAAGTGCCGATCAGGCTGATGGTAGAACCATCTTCCATGGACCAGGTTACGAATTGAATATCCTGCGCGTAAGCGAGGCGGGAATCATAGATCACCACATCCGACCCATCGCTGAATGTGGCGGTTCTTCCATCCTGGAGCACATAATCCGTGATGAAATCCCGCGCATTCTGATCGAATGTGTAGATGGTCTCCGAATATTTGATGCGTTCGGCGCTGACATCCAGATAGGGCTCAACCGCCTCAAGAATACCTGATGTGTTGATGCCGGCTTCCGGCGCTGGAAGTGCGGTGGAATCATCCGGCGTCTCGACAGGGATATCGACGACGTCTGGCGTGTCCGCTTCTTCTTCGGCAGGCTTTACAGGGGTCAGTGGCGGAAGATTGTCTGTCGCGGAAGATGAAAACTCCAACTCCAGCCCGCTCTCGACAAGCAGCTTTGCAGATTGCTCGGCATGAGGCGCAGACCCCGCAGCCTCGACATCAGAAGCGTCGGCATCTCTGGCGGTTGACGCGGTTTTGAGGCTGTTGTTTGCGGCTTTGGCTGTATCGGCGGCGAAAAGGGCGCTCAGATTGAACGGGCCATCGCTTTGCAAACTGCTGGCGAGATGGTCAATGGCTTGCTCGGGAGCAGGATGGGCAGAGGTGACCTGCGTAAAATCCAGGTCAAGCGTCTGCTCGGCCGGGAAAAGAATATCCCCATCGAGAATATTCCCGACCGTGCGATCAATGCTGCCCTGGCTGGCCGTATGTCCCTCCTGAGGCGCTTCCTGAAAGCCGGAGGCGATCACCTGCGACATGTCATCGGCCCGTTGGGCGCTGTCTCGTGTCAGCCCGGAAGAGGCCAGCATGGCGGCAAAATCCGCATCGGCCGCATTATCTTCTTCTGATGGCAGAATGGATGTGTGGGACGAGGCGATATCCCGATCCATGTCGCCATGCAGCTGGCTGGTCACGACAGCAACCGCAGCGAGCACCACCAGAGACTGGCGGCGATCCATCTCCGCCCCCTCCTGCGTGGGGTTTTCCAGCGGGTCCGTCAGCGCACCATTGGCGTCAGCATCATCATGCTCGGCCGCTTCGGCATCGGTCGCGGAGAGCTTGAAGAAGGCCGTGGCGATAAGGGCCACCAGAAGGGCGCTGGGGTGCAGGCGCACATTGCTTTTCTTTTCCGGCGTATCGGCCGGCGGCAGAACAAGCGGATTGCGCTCCAGGAAGGTTTCTACCAGCGTGCGGAAATCCGGCCCGCGCAGGACATGATCGAAGGCGGCGCTGGCGATCAGATAAGCGCCATCCGTGCGGGCGCAATGCACAATGACATCGCCGCTATTGGCATCCGCAAAGATGAACCATGGCTCACCTTCATCGGTCAGGCCACGGTCTGTATCAACCCGAAACCCAACCGAAAGCAATGCGCTCTCGACCCGATAGAATTCGGCGAGTTCCTGATTGTTCCAGTCCCGGTTTGCCGGCCGGGTGCGGAACAGGGAGACAATATTGCTGCCAGCCATGCCTGCTTCCAAAAGGGGGACTTCCGAGAGTGAAGAGTCAGATACTTTCCACTTGCGCTGATGCCGCCGCATCCTTGTCATCCTCGAACAGGATTTCAAAGGTCAGGGCATCATAGTAACGCAGAATGGTCCGAACGAACTCTCTCGGGTTCATTTCCAGCGCAGTGGCCCAAGCCCGATACCGCTCAGGCGGAATACGCCCGCGACCGGCCTCAAGCTGGGAGATGAAAGTGTAATATTCCGTGCCGACAAGAGAGGCCAATTCTCTCTGGGAAAGGCCCAACTCCTCCCGGCGCTGTTTCAGCCAGCGTCCGGCTTCCCGTCGTAACTCCAATGCATCGTCGGATAACCGACGTTGGCTGTTGCCTATCATGATCGCCTCACAATTAAAATGTGCTAGCGAAGGAATATGCACGTGTTGCGCGTAGAGCACAAGACGGGAACTACATCAATTACTGTATAGCTCGTATCCATTTTATCATCGCTCGCGCATGGAGCGGCCCAAGGCGTCCGTCAACGGGCGGACAAGGTAGTTCAGTACCGTGCGCTCGCCAGTGTTGAACACGATCTCCGCAGGCATGCCGGGGCGGAGCGCGACCTTCATATCTGCGGGAATGTCGATATCGGCAATGGCCACACGCGCGAGATAATAGGGCTCGTGCGTGGCTTCATCCACCAGCCTGTCCTGGGAAACTGACATGAGCGTGCCGAGAATCAGAGGAGTGGTGCGCGAGTGGAAGTTCGGGAACTTCACCTCCACCGGCTCGCCATTCTTCAGCCTGTCAATATCCTGCACGGGCACGCGGGCATCCACCACCAGTTCTTCGTTATCCGGCACGATTTCAAGCATCGTGTCGCCCGGCCGCACAACGGCGCCAATGGTGTAAATGCGTGAATTGATGTTCTGCACGGTGCCGGCGCGGGGGGCGCGAATATCCACCCGTTCCAGCGTATTGCTGGCCACATTCATGCGCTCGCGCAGATCGCTCAGCCTCTGGCGAATTTCCACCAGCTTCTGGCCCACCTCTTCCGCACGCTGCTGGCGCAGCTGCTGAATCTGCATCTGCACTTCGCCGATGCTGCCTTCGGATTTGGCGCTGTCAGCGATATTGCGGCCCACAATGCCGAACAGGCGGGCCTTTTCACGCTCCAGCGAGGAAACGCGGGCCTTGGTGACAAGCCCCTTGGCCTCCAGCGTGCGGGCGCCTTCCAGTTCATCATCAATGAAGTGGAGTTGCTGCTCTGCGGATTTCTTTTCCTGCGCCAGACCTTCAATCTCCGTGCGGAGCTGGCCGATCCGGTTTTCCAGAATTTCCTCCTGGCCATCCATCGCCGCCTTGCGATCGCGGAACTGGGCGCTCTGATCGGCGATCACTTCCTTCACATGGGGGTGGGAGGCGCGCGCCAGAAGGCTGGCTGGAAACTCGATCTCCTTGGTCCGGTCACGCTCGGCCACGAGCCGCGCCTCGGTCGCGAGGGCGGCGTCGAGCTGGGCGCGCACGGCGTCATAATTGGCCTGGGCGGAGGTGCGATCGAGGCGGAAGAGAATGTCATTCTCCTTCACCCTGTCACCTTCCGCGACATTGATATCATCAACAATGCCGCCTTCCAGATGCTGCACCATCTGCCGCTTGCTTTCCACCGAGATGACGCCGGATGCGATAACGGCGCTGTCGATGGAGGCGAAAGCCGCCCAGCTGCCCAGCCCCAGAAAGGCGAAGGCGATCACGGCATATCCCATCATGGCGACGGCGTGATAGTCGCTGCTGGGCTTGGGTGCGTCTCCCATGGCCTGTTCATCCTGCTTGGCCAGCCTCTCCTTGAGGAAGGTCATCAGATGTTCGGCCAGAGCTTCGGCGCGTGCGCGTGCGGCCGCGAAAAGCTCTTTATAGGATTGAGGCATGTATCACTTCTCGCTTGAAATGGCGGCGGCTTCATCGGCCGGGGCTGCGGCCTTGACCGGACCAGCCTTTTCGGGGCTGGCGGAGTTCATGGCTTGCGCTGTCGCAGGGGTGCTGGCGGCAGCGGTAAAGGCCCGGAAGGGGGACTGAAAGCTGGCGTGCCCGGCGGTGGAGCTGACATTGTTGCCAGAGGCGCGCGCGCCGGCTTGAACCGCGCCGGCTTGGGCTGTGCCGGCTTGGGCAGCAGCTTGGGCACCACCTGCGGCTTGAACTGCGGCCTGCGCCGGGGCGTTCTGGGAGGGGCGCTGAGCACCATTCTGCCCGACGGCCTGGGCGACAGCTTGCATGCCGCCTTGGGCTGCGGCGGCCTTGCGGGCCGGTTCCGCCTGCTCCTGCCCTTCGGCTGAATGCACCACGCGCGGCCCCATGAGACGGCGCAGAACCTCATCACGCGGGCCAAATGCCTGCACGGTGCCATCCTTCATCAGCAGCACCAGATCACACAAGGCGAGACTGTTGGTCTTGTGGGTGATGATGATGACGGTTTTGCCGGCTTCCTTCAGGCGGCGCACGGCGTCCATCAGGGCCTGTTCGCCGGTGGCGTCGAGGCTGGCATTGGGTTCATCCAGCACGATAAGAGAGGGCATGCCGTAAATGGCCCGAGCAAGACCGATGCGCTGGCGCTGGCCGCCGGAAAGGGCCTGGCCACCATCACCAATCTGCGTATTGTAGCCATCCGGCAGGTTCTGGATCATCTCATGCACGCCAGCCATCTGGGCGGCGGTGATGATCTTCTCGTCATCGCCTTCGCGGAAGCGGGCGATATTTTCGGCGATACTGCCGGAGAACAGCTCCACATCCTGCGGCAGATAGCCCAGATGTTCACCAAGCTGATCCGGGTCCCAATGGGAAAGATCAGAGCCATCCAGCCGCACGGCACCATTCAGCACGGGCCACACCCCCACAAGGGCGCGGGCGAGGGAGGATTTGCCGGCGGCGCTGGGGCCGATAACGCCCAGCACCATGCCCGGAGCCATCTGGAAGGAGACGCCGCGCAGCACGGGAGCCTCACGGCCCGGCGCGCGCACCACCAGATTTTCCACCGAGAGTGCGCCGGTGGGGTCGGGAAGGCGCACGCGCTTTCCGGTGGGGGGCAGGGCGCGCAGCAGGGTCTGCACCCGATCATAGGCCGAGCGCATATTGACCATGGATTTCCAGTTGCCGATGGCCATTTCCACCGGCTGAATGCAGCGGCCCACAATGATGGAGGCGGCAATCATCACGCCGGGGGAGATTTGCCCGGTAATGGCCAGATAGGCGCCAAGGCCGAGTACGAGGCTCTGCACGAAGGAGCGGTTGAACTTGGTGGCGGCCATGAGCACGCCGGCCTTGTCGGATGCCGCAGCCTGCCAACCCAGCGCGCCCATATGATTCTTGCGCCAGCGATCCCGGAGCTGGCCCACCATGCCCATGGCCTGCAACACCTCGGAGTTTCGGAAGGTGGTGAGAGCCTGGTTGCCGGCATGGATATTGGCTTTGGTGGCCTCATTGAGAGAGGCGCGGGTGGCCCTGTCATTCGCCACGGCCAGCAGGCCGGAGAAAATGCAGCTCACCACGGCCAGCAGCCCGAAATAGGGGTGCAGCATGGTGGCGACGATAATGTAGATGGGCACCCACGGCAGGTCGCACAGGGAGATGAGCCCCTGCCCGGTATAGAATTCCCGCACCGTATCGGTATCGCGCAGGGCCTGCGCGCTGCCTGCGCTGGGGTTGAGCAGGCTCATGCGCTGCACGGCCACGAACATGGGTGGGCTGGCCACCTCATCAAACTTGACGCCGGCGCGCACCAGCACGCGGGAGCGCAGTGATTCCAGAGCAGCCCAGATGAGATACAGGAAGGCGATGATAAGGGTGAGCACAACCAGCGTGGTGATGTTCCGGCTGGAAAGCACCCGATCATACACCTGCATCATGTAGAGTGGGCCGGTGAGGCCCAGCAGGTTGATGAAAAAGGAGAACACGATGGCGGTAATGAAGGCCGGCCGCGTGAGTTGCAGGGCGGCATCCAGCGCCGTGCGCGCCTTCTGCTGAGGGCCCGCATGTGCCTGTGAACGCATGTTGCTCATGAAATCCGTGCTGCTCCTGACCCGGTTGTGGGTCTCTTGCTCGCGCAATTGTAGAGTGTATCGGCTTAAAAAGCACCTAATGATTGTGTTTCGCAACCGGTGACGTTGCGTTCTGATGCAAAAAGACCCCGGCGCGGATAGCGCCGGGGTCCATATTGTCTGGTCTTGTGACCCGCGAGGATCAGACGAAGACGAAGTTGTCAGCGGAGATCGAGCCCGAACCGTCAGCCGCGCCGAGCAGGGCAATCTCGTGATCGGCGTCGTTGAACAGGTTCTGGCCGTTGCCGGAGGGAACACCGAAGTACTGACCATTGTTCATCAGGAGAACCTGATAGTCGGAGCCGGTGGCGCTCACCTGGAAGGTGCCTTCACCGCCATCCGCATAGGTGCCCTGGCGGACAACCACATTGGCAGGGCCAAAAGCGCCGATTTCCGTGTGCCACTCACCTTCGAAATACAGGTCAACGCCGGTCAGTTCCGGTGCATCAACGTCGAACACGAGAACATCGTTGCCGTTGCCGAAGTCGGTGATGATGTCGTTAGACACCGCAGAACCCACCGAAGACTTGCCGGTTTCGCTGTTCAGGCCGACGAACTCTTCGCCCAGACGGAAGACGAAGGTGTCATCGCCCGTGCCACCCGTCATGGTGTCCTGACCGCCAGCAGCCTGACCGCCACCGATGATGATGTCGTTGCCAGCGCCACCATCAATGGTGTCGTTGCCGAACGCAATCTCCCGAGCCAGTTCAGCACCGGTGTTGTCACCGAAGAGGATGTCGTTGCCAGCGTCACCCATGAGGTTATCACGGCCGCCATTACCGATGAGCAGATCGCTGAGCGAAGCACCCGTGAGGCTGTCGGCGGAGTTGGTGCCGACCACATAGTTCGCGTCCTGAGAGCCGAGAACGGTGAAGCCGGAGGAGGCCTCTTCCGTGGTCAGCACGGCAAAGCCGTAGTCGCGACCAATGACACCGAGCTCATCAGCGACATCCGTGCCGAGATAAGCCGCGAAGCCATCCGTCGTCACGGTGCCAGCGTCACCGCCAGCCAGACCGGAAGCGTCGAGGGTCTTCACCACTTCGTCTTCGAAGAAGAAGCCGTTCACGGAACCCGTGCCGCTGACATTGAGGGTGCCAGTGGAAGGCGCTTCCAGATCAAGGCCAACCAGATCGTTGAACACATGCACGAAGGCGACAGTCGGGGTGCCCCAGTGGCCGCCGACCGGACCGATGTTGCCAGTCCAGTGAGCAACTTCCTGAGTGGCAACTTCGGAGACAGCACCCACAACTTCACCGGCAGTGGTGATGTTCATGGCGCCAACAGAGCCAGCCTGCAGCCAGTTATGGCCAAAGGTGTCAATGTCGTAGCTGGTGCGCTCGTCGTTCACAAAATAACCAGGGACGATGACATGACCTTGGAAGATGACCGGGGGAACCCAGGCCTGGGTGATGACTTCCGGAAGCACCACATTCGAGTGGCCATCAACTTCCAGATCTTGCTCAGCACCGAACAGCCCGATGCGGGTCTCGGTGCCACCAACAATGTCAATGCGGGAGATATCAGCCGCATTGTTGCCGGCGCCATCAGTCTCGTCCGCGTCGATACCGTAGGAGGTGATATCGGCGTAGTCGGCAGCCTGGATGGAAACCGTCTCGAGATCGTCAGCCTCACCACCGTGGTGATCGCCGATCAGGCCGAGCATGATGTCGCCGTTGGAAGCCGCAGACACGTTCAGGGTCTGAAGGCTGTTGGCGTTGGCAAGGGCATCCACGGGAGGAAGATCCATCGCAACGCCACCCACGGTGAGGTCACCGGAGTTTTCGGTCGCAATGGTGAGGGTGCGGATGGAGTGGCCATCTTCGATCGCGGTGCCGCGGAAGAGGCCGTCACCGTTGACCACGGCATCACCCACAGACTGGTTCACGATGGAAACGGTCTGGGTGGTGTCTTCGTCAACCTGGATGCTGGAGTTCAGGATGGAGGCACCCTGGAACTGCACGGCCAGAGAGGAGGCCTCGAGCACGCGCACGCTGGAGCCGTTACCGACATTGCCGATATTGGCGGAGACGTTGAGCGTCAGGTCAGCGCGCTTCTCACCATCATAGTCAACTTCAAGACCCTGAGCGAGCGGGCCATTGACGTTGACGGTCTT